>DAIDAS010000001.1 GCA_027310505.1 bacterium | reverse complement strand
GTGTATGCCAACAAACTGCATTTCGTGCCGGACGGCATTGATATTTCGTGGCCGCACAAGAATGTGGCCTGTAATGCCGGTAATGGCGTATGCAAATGCGCTGTGGCGCGCAACCTTTCCGGTGGTGACAAGCGCGTGGTGCTGGTCGGCGATGGCAAGTCTGACGCCTGTCTCGCCAAAGAGGCGGATGTCGTGTTCGCCAAGGGCTCGCTGATCAAATACTGCGAAAAGAACGATATCCCGCATTTCAAGTTCCAGACTTTTGCCGACGTACTGGCCAAGGTCAAGTCCTGGCCGCATGAGGCTCCGCAGCGTAGCGTCGGGTTGTCTGCCTAATCCTTAAAATCTGTTATTGAGAGCGTTTGAACATGGATCAGAAAATCATCGAAATTCTCGACAAGAACGACAAGTATTGCTCGCACGGCGATACCGTGAACTATGCGGATCCCCCCAAGGTGTTCGAAGGGTGTGACGGCAGCTTTCTGTTCGACGAGCACGGCACGCCGTATCTGGATTGGCAGATGTGGTATTCCGCCGTCAATTTCGGTTACAAGAACAAGCGCATTGCCGACACCCTGAAGAAGCAGATCGACACGCTGCCGCAACTGGCCAGCCAGTACCTGCACAAGGAAAAGGTCGAGCTGGCCGAGATCATCTGCAAGTACATGGAAGACAAGTACGGCGTGAAAGGCCGCGTGCACTTCAACGTCGGCGGCGCACAGGCCGTTGAGGATTCTCTGAAGGTGGTGCGCAACCATACCGGCAAGACCCACCAGTTCGCCTTCATGGGCGGCTACCACGGCCGTACGCTGGGCGCTTCGGCCATCACCTCCAGCTACCGTTACCGTCGCCGTTTCGGCAACTTTGCCGACCGCGCGCACTTCGTGCCGTATCCGTACTGCTTCCGCTGCCCGTACGACATGAAGGTGGAAACCTGCGATACCTATTGCCACAAGGAATTCGAAAAGCTGTTCGATACCGAATACCAGTCGTTCTGGGATGAAAAATCCAAGCAGTGCGAATTTGGCGCGTTCTACATCGAGCCGATGCAGGGCACCGGCGGCTACATCATCCCGCCGGAAGGCTACATGGCCAAGCTGCAGGAAAGCTTGAAGAAGCGTAATGTGCTGCTGGTCGCAGACGAAATCCAGATGGGCGTCTACCGTACCGGCAAGCTGTGGTCCTGGGAAAACTTCGGCATCGTTCCGGACATCTTCGTGTTCGGCAAGGCGATCACCAATGGCCTCAACCCGCTGTCCGGCATCTGGGCGCGCGAAGAGCTGATTTCCCCGGAGAAATTCCCACCGGGCTCCACGCACTCCACCTTTGCCTCCAACCCGCTCGGTACGTCCGTGGCGCTGGAAGTGCTGAAGATGACGCAGGAAGAAGATTTCGAGCCGCACGTGCGTGCTCGCGGCGCCTACTTCCTCAAGCGGCTGCACGAACTGAAGTCGCGCTGGAAGGTGGTGGGCGATGTCAGCGGCCTCGGCCTGGCGCTGCGTATCGAACTGTGCGAGAAGGATGGCTTTACCGCCAGCCGCGCTCTGGCAGACCGCATGTTCAACGAAGGCCTGAAGGGTGACCTGCTGGTCGGCGACAAGAAGTACGGCCTGGTGCTGGACATCGGCGGCTACGAGAAGAACGTGATCACGCTGGCGCCGTCGCTGATGATTTCCGAAGAGGAAATCGATCTCGGCATCCATCTGTTCGAAATGCTGCTGCGCCGCTGCGGCGCGGAGTAATGCCCCATGCGACCGGGATGGGTTTCGTCCCGGTCGCCAATTGCAATAAAATATCCATGAAATGACTAAGACTATTCAAGATTGCCTCGGCCCGACGGGCTTTTACGACAAGCACGGCGAAGATGTCGTGCTGCTGGTGCACGGTTTGACCGGTACGCCGGCAGAAATGCGCCCGGTTGCCAAGCGCCTGGCCAAGCAGGGGTTCAGCGTTATGTGCCCGGCGCTGGCCGGACATTGCCGCACGGCCAGCGATCTGCGCAAGTCGAAGTGGGAAGACTGGTACGGCTCCATCGAGCAGGCATTTGAAGCCCTGAAAACAGAGCACTCCCGCGTGTTTGTTGCGGGCCTTTCGATGGGTGCGCTGATTTCCATCAAGCTGGCGGCAGAAAAGGGCGAGCGGGTAGACGGCATTGGATTGTTGTCCTCCACCTTCTTCTACGATGGCTGGAACATGCCCAAGGTCAAGCGTAAGTTGCTGTTGCCGCTGGTTTTGCACAGCCCGTTGCGCTATTTCATGCACTGGGACGAAACGCCGCCGTATGGCATCAAGTGCGAGCGGACGCGTGCCATGGTGCATGCCGTACTCGAAAACCGTGACGCCCAGGCGGCTGAAAAAGTCGGGATTTTCCGTACTTCGGCGGTGACCATCCACGAAAGCACGCGTCTGATTAAAGTCGCTACGCGCGCTTTGCCCAATGTAAAATCTCCGACATTGATCGTACATTCCACCGAAGACGATACCGCCAGCCTGAAAAATGCGCATTTCGTCGCCAACAGGATCGCCGCAACCAAAGTTGAAACATTTTTCGTGGATGATACCTACCACGTACTGACGCTGGACAAGCGCCGGGATGATGTGGCCCATCGCATGGCAGAATTCTTCAAGAAGTGTGCCGCCCCCCAGACTGCCCTTGCATAGGAGAGAATTTTGGATACTTTTGAAACCCTGCGCGACATTATCGCCAACAAATTCGAGAAAACGGCTGACGAAATCACTCCGGATTCCACCTTTGAATCCCTGGAGATCGATTCGCTCGACACTTTCGACATCATTTTCGAAGCCGAAGAGAAATTCGGCATCAAGGTCCCCAACGAAGAAGTCTCCATCAAGACGGTACAGGATGTGGTGGTCTTGATTGATCGCCTGCGTACCGAGCAGGGCAAATAATGACGATCAGGCGCGTCGCCGTCACTGGCATCGGCATTCTGTCGCCGGTCGGCAACGATCGCGAAACTTTCTTTGCCAACCTGATGGCCGGCAAATCCGGCATCAAGCGGATGGAGAGCGATTTCGTCGATGCGCTGGATGCGAAAATTGCAGCGTGGATACCGGATTTCGACCCGCTCGCGCATTTCGTCAAGAACAAGGCCGCGACCATGGACCGCGTGACGCAGTTTGCCGTGGTCGCCAGTCAACAGGCGGTTGCCGATGCCGGTCTCGACCTTGAAAACGAGGATCGCGAACGTATCGGTGTTTATCTCGGCACAGGCATGGGCGGCGCGGCTTCCATCGAGGAAGGCTATGTCCGCCTTTATCGCGACAATGCCAGCCGTTTGAAACCTTTTACCGTGTTGATGGCGATGAACAATGCCGCTGGTGCCCAAGTGGCGCTGGAACTGGGCCTGACCGGCCCGGACCTGACTTTCTGCACGGCCTGTTCTTCTTCTTCCGTGGCTATCGGCGAAGCGACACGCCAGATTCGACATGGCTATACGGATGTGATGCTGGCAGGGGGCGCCGAAGCGCTGCTGACCTTCGGCACCATCAAGGCCTGGGAAGCATTGCGTACCCTGGCTACGGAAGATGCTGAAAACCCGGCGGCCTCATGCAAGCCGTTCTCAGCCGACCGTAGTGGTCTGGTATTGGGCGAGGGTGCCGCCATGGTTGTGCTGGAAGACATGGAGCGTGCGGTTGCCCGTGGCGCCCACATCTATGCCGAGATCATCGGCTACGGTAGCAGCAACGATTCCGCCCACATTACGCAGCCCTCGGTCGAGGGGCAGGCGCGCGCGATGCGCCGGGCGTTGGCCGATGCAGGTATTACGCCGGATCAGCTCGATTACATCAATGCCCACGGTACCGGCACCAAGCTCAACGATACCACCGAAACCACCGCCATCAAGGAAGTGTGCGGATCGGATATTCCGGTCAGTTCCACCAAGTCCATGCACGGTCACCTGATGGGGGCCGCCGGTGCGGTGGAATTCGTCGCCTGCATGATGGCGCTGGAAAAACAGGCCTTGCCGCCGACCGCGCATCTCGTGCAGCCCGACCCGGAATGCGACTTGGATTATGTCCCCAATGTCGGCCGTAACAATGTCAGTGTGAAGACCGTCATGTCCAACTCGTTTGCCTTCGGCGGCACCAGCGGAGTGCTGATTGCACGCAAGCCGTGATGGAAGTCCGGCACCACAATCTGATCGAGCCGCCCGGCCTGATCGGGCATTTCCTGCAACATCCGCCTGAGGATTTTCGCGCCTGGACGCTGGCGCACGGCATCCCGGCCTTTTCGGCCACCTTCGATTTGTTGACGACAGTAGAACCGGAAGACCGCCGCAAGCTCGAAACCCTGCCGCTATCGAGCATCTGGCGGCGCTGGCTCAAGCCTTACACCTGCTTTGTCGGTGCTACTTGTACTGAATACGCGCCTTTGCCAGACGCCGATGCCGACGCATTCCTGCGCGATTTGCTGGATCGTGCGCTCCCGGATCACAGTTTTGTCATCGTCAAGGACATCCCTACCGAAGCCACGCTGATCGGGGAGGCCGCGCATGCGCGCAGTCAGGCACTGATGCAGGCATGCGACCGCCACGGTTTCCTGCTGGTCGAAGGGCAGGCACTGGCGTATGTCCCGATCGATTTTGCCGATACCGAAGAATTTCTCGGCCGCATGTCCAAGGCACGTCGCAAGGACATGCGGCGCAAGCTGAAGTCGCGCGACGATCTCGTCGTCGAGACCATCACGACCGGCGATGCGCGCTTTTTCGACGAAGCCACGCTGCAACGCTATTACGCGCTGTACCTGGAAGTGTTCGCGCAGAGCGAAATCCATTTCGACCGGCTCACGCCGTCGTTTTTCCGGGCCATGTTGCAGGATGCCGCCACGCAGGGCGTCGTGTTTGCCTACCATGCCGGCGACGAGTTGATCGGCTACAACCTGTGCTTCGTCCACAATGGCATGCTGCTCGATAAATACGTTGGCTTCAGCTACCCCAAAGCCCGCGATTACAACCTCTATATGGTGAGCTGGTTCCACAACCTGCAATACGCGCTGGAACAAGGCCTCACCCATTACGTCGCAGGTTGGACCGACCCGGAAATCAAGCGCAATCTCGGTGCCTCGTTCACCCTGACCCGCCACGCCGTGCATGTGCGCAACCCCGTTATCAGAAGCCTGCTCAAGCCTTTCAAACGCTTTTTCGAGGCCGATGCATCATGGCACCAACAGCAGGCACGCTGATCCTGGATTTCGACCAGTCCGTGCTGCCGTTACCGGACAGCACGCGCATTGACCTGACCCGCTGGCAGGAGGAGATCCGTTTCGGTTGCCGCCTCAAGAGCCTGCGCAAACTGGAGGAAGCCACTGCGCCCGCCCTGGCGCAACAGCCCCGACTGGTGATGATGGGTAGCGGTGACTACCACCATCTCACTCACCT
>DAIDAS010000477.1 GCA_027310505.1 bacterium | reverse complement strand
CATCAATCCCAATCTGCGTTTCCTGAAAGCCGTTGACACTCAAACCGGCTTTCGCACCCATCAAATGCTGGTTTTCCCGGTACTGAGCCCCGACGGCGACAAACTGATGGCCGTCATCGAAGCGCTCAACAGCATGAACGGCGAACCCTTTCCTCCCGCAGCCGTGGCGGCGGCGACAGAGGTCAGCAAGCCGCTGGGCATCGCATTCAACCCTCGCCGGAACCCTCGCGGCCTGGTCAAGACACGATTCTGGCCACTGATCGCCAGAAACCTCCTGAGCGTCAAGGAAATGGAGCAGGCTTTCAGCAACGCACGCAGCAAGAATCTTGATATCGAGCGTTACCTGATCGATGAAACCCATATCGACCCGGATGAATTGGGCCGGGCATATTCCAGTTACTTTGGCGTGCCATTCGAGCCATTCGACCCCAGCCGGGTGCAGCCCGTCACGCTGCGACGCAGCCTGAGTCATGATTATGTGCTGGCCAACGAATGGCTGCCGCTGGACGAAACAGCCGAAGATGGCCTGATTATCCTGACACCGGAACCTGAAAAAGTCCGCAATTCACACATCGTCAATCAGGCGTTCCCCAAAAAGGCCAAGATTACTTACAAAGTCTGCCTGAAGCGCGACTTCATCGACACCGTAGACCTGTTTTATGGCATGAACGACATTGCCAGCGCTGAAGACGAGGAAAACGAGGAAGCCAAAGCGGCAAACCTGATCAGCGCGCAAGACAACGAACTGGTCAAATTGGTCAACCGCATCATCGTTGAAGCCCACAATCAGGGCGCGTCCGACATCCACATCGAACCGTACCCGGATCGCGGCAAGACCGAGGTGCGATTCAGGAAGGATGGCACGCTGGTGCATTTCACCACCATCCCCCCGGCTTACAGAAATGCGATTGCGTCACGCATCAAGATCATGTGCGACCTCGACATTTCAGAAAAGCGCAAACCGCAGGACGGCAAAATCAAGTTCAAGAAATTCGGACCGCTGGATATCGAGCTGCGCGTCGCTACCATCCCCACCGCAGGCGGACTGGAAGACATCGTGATGCGCATCCTGGCCGGCGGCGACCCCCTCCCGATGGAGAATCTCGGATTGAGCGCCCGCAACGAGAAGAAACTCCGAGAGATCATCACCAGGCCTTATGGCCTGTTCTTCGTCTGCGGCCCCACCGGCTCCGGCAAAACCACGACCCTGCATTCAGCGCTCAGCCACATTAACACCACCGAAACAAAAATCTGGACGGCGGAGGATCCGGTGGAAATCACCCAGAAGGGCCTGCGCCAGGTTCAGATGAACAACAAGGCCGGACTGGATTTTGCAACCGCGATGAAAGCCTTCCTGCGGGCCGACCCGGATGTCATCATGGTGGGCGAGATGCGCGATCGCGAAACGGTTTCCATCGGGATCGAGGCCTCATTGACCGGCCATCTCGTGCTCACCACGCTCCACACCAACAGCGCCCCGGAATCCGTAGTGCGGCTACTCGACATGGGCATGGATCCATTCAATTTTGCCGATGCATTGCTGGGCGTCCTGGCGCAACGCCTCGCCAAACGCCTGTGCGGCTGCAAGCAGGCCTACACCGCAACGGCTGACGAAATCCAGTTATTGATGCAGGAATACTGCCTGGAACTGGAGCATACCGATCTATGGAAAAAAGACCCTCAATCCTCCCTCAAGGCCGTGCAGAAGGAGTGGGATGAGCATTATGCAGACGCCAACGGTCAATTCACCTTGTACAAGCCCATCGGTTGCAAGAAATGTGACAATACCGGCTACAAAGGCCGGATTGGCCTCTATGAACTGATGGAAGGCACTGCCGCCATCAAGAAAAACATACAGGACCGCGCCCGCGTGACCGACATGTTTGCCACCGCACTGGAAGATGGCATGCGCACCCTGAAACAGGATGGCATCGAGAAAGTGTTGAAAGGCATTACGGATATCAAGCAAGTGCGGTCCGTTTGCATCAAATAACCCTTAACAAACAAGCCTATCATGAAGACAGAATTCATCCTGCTGGCCGCCAAGGCCGTCAACGAGGCCATTCTGGCCAGCGAAGCCGAGATCGAATCGCTGGATCGCGAAATCGGTGACGGCGACCATTTCATCAACATCAAGCGCGGTTGCGCCACCATCGTCGGCATGCACGACGAACTGGCCGCACTGACTCCGGACGCCGCCCTGCAAAAAATCGGCATGAAGCTGCTCTCCACCATTGGCGGAGCCTCGGGGCCGCTGATCGGCAGTTTTTTCATCGCCATGGCCAAAACCGTCAAGGAACAAGGCGCAGAATCCCTGCCTGAAATCGCCGCAGCCTTTGCCGCCGGCGTCGAAGCCATCAAGCACCGCGGCAAAGCCGATGTGGGCGAAAAAACCATGCTGGACGTACTGATCCCGGTATCGCATACGTTCACCCGACTGGCCGGCGAAGGTTTCCAACGTCCGGCCCTGTTCGAGGTCATCAAACGCGAGGCCGAGCAAGGCATGCTCGCCACCCGTGACATGATTGCCACCAAAGGCCGTGCAGCATTTCTTGGAGAACGCGCGATTGGCCATATTGACCCCGGCGCCAAGACCAGCCAGGTCATTATCACCACCCTATGCGATTTGGCCGCAAAATAACGGAAAGAGCCCTGGCATGAAGAAATTCATCAATCAGATCGACGACCTGCTGGTGGAAAGTCTCTCCGGCTTCGCGGCAGCCCACCATGACCTGATCAGCCTGCACCTGGATCCCAACTACCTGACTCGCGCCCAGAAACCCCGGAACAAGGTTGCGCTGATTTCCGGTGGCGGCTCTGGCCACGAACCGCTGCATACCGGCTTCATTGGCTATGGCATGCTGGATGCGGCCTGCCCGGGACATGTCTTCACCTCACCCACGCCAGACCAGATGATGGCTGCCGCAGAAGCGGTCGAGAATGGCAAAGGCGTGCTGTTCATCGTCAAGAATTACGCGGGTGACGTGATGAACTTCGAGATGGCCGCCGAAATGCTGCCGTTCGAGAACGCCACCGTCATCACCAGCGACGATGTCGCCGTTGAAAATTCCACCTACACCACCGGTCGGCGCGGCGTGGCGGGTACCGTCATCGTCGAGAAATGCGTCGGCAGCCTGGCTGAAACCGGCGCCGACCTGGCTGCCTGCAAGACGCTGGGCGACAAGGTCAATCGCCGCACCGCCTCGATGGGTGTGGCGCTCACCAGTTGCATCGTACCGGCGGCCGGGCGACCGACTTTCGAGATCGAAAAACATGAACTGGAAATGGGAGTCGGCATCCACGGCGAACCGGGACGCCGCCGAGAAACCATGAGAAGCGCCGACGAGATCGTCGCCGACCTGATGCATGCGATTCTGGAAGACCTTAAGCCAGCAAGCGGCAGCGAAGCGCTGCTCATGGTGAACGGGTTTACTGGCACCCCGCTGATGGAACTCTATGTGCTTTACCACTCCGCGGCCAAGCTGCTTGAGCGTCATGGCATGAAAGTCTCCCGCTCCCTGGTGGGAGACTACACCACATCACTGGAAATGGCCGGCGCATCCATCACGGTTTGCCTGCTGGATGATGAAATTCGACAGCACTGGGATTCGCCGGTCCAAACGGCCGCGTTGCGCTGGGGCAGATAAAAAACCCTCGCCCTTTTTTGAGAGGTTGTAATGGCACCGCCTTACGGGCGGTCAGCCGATTTCGGCGGGGCTGTACCGATATGGATGCCAATGCGGGTTGAGCAGCTTCATCCGCCGCTCCCACTCATCATCCTGCCCGCCATGCTCGTGCAGTGCCATGCGGCTTGCCAACACGTCATTGCAGGCGCGGCTTCTGTCCGCCGACCTGCTGCGAACATTCGTGCTGCCTGATGCAGCACGCTCACTACCGTTCTTATTCTTATCAATTGACATTATTTTCTTTCCATAAGCATATGAAGTGACGCTATTACGACGCCATTTTGGAAAATTTGAATGAAGCTTTTATGAAGAAACGAGGATAAACGGGTCGTTTATCGAACCCGTCTGCGTATCGCAAGCTACCCACAAAGACCGGCCGGGGCGGAAAAGGTTCTCAAGAAGAGCCGGGAGTTTGAATGAACAATGCCGAGAAACCCCGGCATTGTTCATTCAATCGAAACTGGCTGATTCCGCCTGTCGCTCCTCCAGAACCAACACCAGTTGCTGGCGTTGACCGTCAGCCATTTTTGGCCAGGCGCGGATTTCTTCGACAGTGCGCCAACAACCCTCGCACATGCCTGACTGGGTGTTGATGCGGCAAATGCCGATGCAAGGAGACTGTACCGCCATCAGCGCACCCCTCGATCAAGACAGCTTGCCGTGGCACTGTTTGTACTTCTTGCCAGAACCGCACGGGCAAGGATCATTGCGACCGATCTTGACGCCGGCACGCTCGAACGTCTCCGACTGCTCCTGACCCTCTTCGTTCGCCAGCGCTTCGTCGTAGTCAGCATGCTGGTAACGCACGTTTTCGAGTTCGGCGGGCTTCTCGACCGCTTCCACATCGGCTTCGGTCTTGACCTGGATCATCATGGTAATCTGCGTCACTTCGCGCTTCACCGTATCGAGCAGGCTGGCAAACAGTTCGAATGCTTCGCGCTTGTATTCCTGCTT
>DAIDAS010000450.1 GCA_027310505.1 bacterium | reverse complement strand
CCACCAATCTGCTGGCAACGCTGAAGCGGCATCCGCTCGAAACCTACAAACCACGCAAACGCTCGTTGTACCTGTTGGCATGCGGTGAAAAATACGCAATCGCATCATGGGGCGGGTTCAGCGCGGAAGGCGCATGGGTCTGGCGCTGGAAAGACCGGATCGACCGTGGCTTCATTGCGCGGCATTCCAATTCAGCGCGGCGACATGATACATTGGTCTCGAAGGAGGCAACATGAATGTCATCAAACAATTAAGCCATTGGCTCGGCCCGGATGCAGAACCTGCCCCGGTTGATGTTGCGACCCATTCCAGTCATTTGCTGGCCAGCTTGCTGACCATGGCCTGGTTTGTCGAGGCGCGCGATCCTTACACAGGCGGGCATCTGTGGCGGGTATCGCGCTATGCACGCCTGCTGGCAGAACGGGCTGGATTCAACAATGCCGACGCTGCGCGTATCGGGCTCGGCGGCTTCCTGCATGATCTCGGCAAAGTCGGCGTACCCGATGCGATCCTGCGTAAAACGGACCGCCTGACCGATGAAGAATATGCGGTCATCAAGACCCATCCGACGATCGGCATGCGCATGCTGTCCGGGCACCCGCTGGCACAACTGGTCAGCGACGCCGTGCTGTTGCATCATGAACGACCCGACGGCCTCGGTTATCCGCGCGGACTGGCGGGCGATTCGATTCCCGATATGGCGCGCATTGTCGGCATTTGCGATGCGTTCGATGCGATGACCAGCCATCGCCCGTATCGCCCCGGCATGCCGCGCGACAAGGCGATTGCAATTTTGCGCCAGTATCGCGGCAGCCAATTTGATGCGCACTATGTCGATATTTTCATCGCGCTGGGCGAAGCAGGCGAACTGGATCATGTGATGGGTCACAGCGATGAAAACATTCCGCTGCAATCATGCCCGATGTGCGGGCCGACACTGGTGATCACCCGCGAGAACAACGAGGGCGATCATCTCTACTGCCGCAACTGCGGCGGCGGATTTGCATTAAAAAAACAGGACGCCAATCTGGTCGCCGTCCCTACCGGCAAGCAGGGGCAGGCCGTCGATCTGGAACCCGAAGTCGATTCTGCGTTGATTGCCCGCACGGTGCGTGCGGCGGTGGAAGCGCTGCCGATTGCGGATCTGATAAAGGCCGCTTCGCTGCCGATCAGAGCAGCGCGATGAGATCGTTTTTTCGGTTGTGTTTTTCCAGGCAAATTGCGGTCAGCGCATTGCGCGTCTCGTTGGTCGTTGGAACCGCACTGAATGCAATTAATCAGGGCGAACATATCCTGACAGGAAATAACATCGCATGGTTCCATCTGTTGTTGAATTATTTTGTGCCGTACTGCGTTGCGAGCTATAGTGCTGCAAGAAACCAGCTAACGAGGGACGAGGATGAATAAGGCGATCACAGTAGCGTCAGGTGTTGGCTCTGCTGAATCAGAGAACACGTCCTTGCTCTCGGACACGGAATTTCTGGAAAGCTTGCGGCGCCAGATGCATAAATTTGCGACCCTGCAACTGTCCGATTCCCATCTTGCCGAAGATGCCGTGCAAGAGGCGCTGATCGGTGCGCTCAAGAATGCCAAATCATTTGCCGGCCGGGCCGCGTTAAAAACCTGGGTGTTTGCCATCCTCAAAAACAAGATCGCAGACACCTTGCGTCAAAAGCAGCGCATGGCCGAGGCCAGCAACCTCATGCACGACGAAGAGGAAGAGGAGGATTTTTCGGAATTATTCGATAAAAAAGGCTTTTGGCAAGCAGACGAGCGACCGGCCACATGGGGTAATCCGGAGGGGGCGATGCATGAAGGTGATTTCTGGCGCGTATTTCAAGCATGCCTGGAAAATTTGCCCGGCCATCAAGCGCGCGTCTTCATGATGCGTGAATTTATCGAACTCGATTCTGATGAAATCTGTGCGGCCGTCGGCATTACCGTAAGCAATTTGAATGTAATGTTGCACCGTAGCCGGATACGGTTGCGCGAATGCCTGGAGAACCAGTGGTTCGCGAAGGGAGAACGACCATGTTGAACTGCAAAAATGTCACACGTCTGTACTCGGAATCGCAAGAAAGGCAGCTGACCTTGCAAGAGCGCATGTCGCTCAAAATGCATGTGATGATGTGTTCCGGCTGCCGCAATTTCGGCAAACAGATGGTCACGCTTCGCCAAGCGGCGCGTGCTTATGCCAAAGGCGCAGATGAACGTGCCGACAAGAAGGACAAATAGGCATCGTGACGACGGCTGCGCAATGCATTGTCGTTTTGTTGTCTGTGAGCCATGGATAGACTGACGCCGCTCCTGGCGCAATTCACATTGCACGGGGGTGTGTTCTACACCGGGAACATCTGCGGCGCTCACGATTTTCGCGAAGACCCGATGCGAGGACATATCCATTTGGTACGGCGTGGGTCTGCCCAAATGATTGGCGCTTCCGGCGAGGTAATTGCCATCACCGAACCAACCATCCTGTTCCTGCCGCGTCCCGATGCGCACCGCCTGATTGCCGATGATAAAGTGGGTGCGGATGTGATGTGCGGCACGATTCAGTTTGGCGGCGGCAGGAGCAATCCTGTTTCTGATTCATTACCCAATGTTGTACAGGTGACGCTCGCTGCATTGCCTGGCGTGGAAGCCTTGCTGAGCCTGATGTTCGACGAAGCCTTTTCTGAACAATGTGGCAGCCAGGCGGCGCTTGATCGCCTGTGCGAAGTATTGATGATCCGTTTGCTGCGCCATTGCATCGACCAAGGTTTGACGCAGAGCGGTACGCTGGCAGGGCTCGCCGACAGCCGCCTGGCAAAAGCGCTGACGGCCATGCACGCAGACTTCGCCCACAACTGGGAACTGGCGCAGATGGCGGACCTGGCTGGCATGTCGCGTGCGCGTTTTGCAGCGCGCTTTCGTGAAGTCACCGGCGAGACACCGGTTGACTATCTGGCCGCATGGCGTGTCATGGCGGCACAACGTTTGTTGAAACAAGGGATGCAGCTTAAACACGTAGCCTACGACGTCGGGTATGGCAGTGCCAGCGCGTTAACCCGCGTCTTTGTGCGCAAACTGGGGTGTTCTCCTGCGGTGTGGCTCAAGGCGCAACAACGAGTGCGTCCATCATTCCGGTAGCTAGCTGTATCGTTTGTATAAATTTGATCCAGATCACTCAACAGCGAATCGGAAAGTGAAACGTCATCGTAAATGAAAGATGAAAGTCAAACACCTCGTTTGAAACGCTGCATTTGAATGTTTTGCCGATTTGCCCATCGCCACGCGACAAACGGCACAACCAGCCATTGCACAATGGGCGATAGTCCTACTTCGAACCAGGGCAATATCGGCATCCATATCGAGTACGACCAACTACCCCGTGCCAGATTGATGCGCTCGCTCAATACGGTATAGGCAACCGCGATAACGATCGCCACGATGCCGACCTTTGTCCTGTGCCAGTTGGTTGGTTTGCCGGCACGGCATAACGTCAAAGCCAACACCAATGCGATCGTTCCGATCATCGTATCGCCCACAGTACAGTGCGCAACATTGAAAGCAAGCTGTTTCCAACGCAACTCTTTTGAGATCGTATAAAGCGGCAACTGCACAATCTCCCATATCAGACTGCAAAGAGTCAGGCGCGGCAGATATTTGCGTAGTATGAGTGACCAGGATTCCGCGCGAAGGTACCAATTCATGAGGGGCGCTTCATTTCACTGAGTCGGAATTCAATCATGCACCACAATGCCTTGTATCGGATCGATGGGCGCATTCCATGGCGCTGCCGCGATCTTGCTGCGTGCGAAATTACGCCCGGCATTCCAGCGCGCTGCGATACCGTCCGGCGTAAAGTCGATGTCCTTGGTGTGATCTTCACCTTCCAGCGCAGGTGCTTGCAAGGATAGGACGTGCATCACCGTGCCGCAGCCCCAGTCGATCAGATCCTGGGCAGCAGATGTGGCGCGAATTTTTTCCGGTAGCAGGTTACCGAGTTCGCGCACGATGTGGCGCAGGTGGTGAATTTGCTGCTGGCGTACGGTGTGGCTTTCTGACCGGCTGGCGTACTGGATATCCTTGTAACGGCTCATCACGCGTTCAATCGAATGGGGCGCTTCGTCTTCCTGTTGCCACAATTGCGCAGCGAAGATCACGGAATCGCGCCGTGGATTGTCGTCCATCACGACTTCGATTGGCGTGTTGGAATAGATGCCGCCGTCCCAGTAGGGTTCGCCCTCGATCATGACAGCCGGAAAAGCAGGCGGCAACGCGCCGGAGGCCATCACATGGTCAAGGCTCAGCACGTGATCACGGCTGTCGAAGTAGTGCATGCGGCCTGAGCAGACATTTACGGCGCCGAGCGCCAAGCGTGTGCTGCCCTTCGCGAGGTGATCGAAATCAATCAACTCACCCAAGGTGCGACGCAACGGTGCGGTGCTGTAATAACTGGCTTCGGCAACGCCGAGCGGCGTGTGACCACCCAACCATGATTGCAGATTCGGTTCGAAGAAACCCGGGATGCCGACCGATACCGTACTTAACTTATGCATCAGTTTACCTAATCCAAAGACATTCCAGTGCGCTGAGGCGGCAGCACCTTTGGCGACGATGTTCCAGAACTCTTTCAGTCGGGGAAGACGGTTCTGCGGCGTATTGCCGGCGATGATGGCACCGTTGATTGCGCCGATTGATGTGCCTACCACCCAGTCCGGTTCGATACCCGCTTCTTGCATTGCTTCATACACGCCGGCCTGAAAGGCGCCCAGCGCGCCGCCGCCTTGCATGACCAGCACTGCCTGGCCTGGCAGTTTCGTTAGCGTCCGATTTGATGCGACCTTCGCGAAATCCACTTCCGGATTTAATTCTGGATTTTTCATGTGGCATTCCGTCCTGGATATTGGCAGCAATCCTTGATTGCGAGCATGAAAAATCTCCTGAAGAGTTTTTGTCCCTGGCTGACGCACAGCCATATGACAATGTAGTAGTACGTGGTGTGCGATTCATTACAGAGATCAGGTCATGAAACGCAAAGCCCTTTCATATTGACATGCGAGCCTTGCGCTTCATCCCGCACAACAGGATAGTTGCTTCACATCTTTACTGAACGTTTGCGCTGCAAGTTTGAGGCCCTCAACCATCGTCAAATACGGAAACAACTGGTCAGCCAATTCCTGTACGGTCATGCGGTTGTGAATCGCCAGCGCTGCCGTCTGGATCAGCTCGCCCGCCTCCGGCGCCACTGCCTGCACGCCGATCAGCCGTCGGCTGCCTTCCTCAATGACCAGCTTGATGAGGCCGCGCGTATCGAAATTGGCCAACGCACGCGGCACATTGTCCAGCATGAGCGTGCGACTGTCAGTCTCGATGCCCTTCAAGCGGGCTTCCGCCTCCGAGTAGCCCACGGTGGCCACTTGCGGATCGGTGAACACCACAGCCGGCATGGCCGTCAGATCGAGCGCTGCTTCGCCGCCAGTCATGTTGATGGCTGCGCGAGTGCCGGCAGCAGCAGCCACATAAACGAATTGCGGTTGGTCAGTGCAGTCGCCGGCGGCGTAGATGTGCGGACTGCTCGTGCGCATGCCTTGGTCAATGATGATGCCCCCCTGCGCGTTGGCAGCGACACCTGCTGCGTCCAGTGCCAGGTTGCGCGTATTGGGCGCACGTCCGGTGGCAATCAATAGCCTGTCGGAATGTACTTTGCCATGTTCCGTCATCAGCACGAATTCGCCATTCACGTAAGCGACATGACTGGCCTGAGTATGTTCCAGCACATCGATGCCCTCGGCACGAAAGACCGCCGTGACAGCCTCGCCTATGGCAGGGTCTTCACGCAAAAACAGCGTGCTGCGTGCCAAGATCGTGACTTTGCTGCCGAGACGGGCAAATGCCTGCGCCAGTTCCAACGCTACCACCGATGAACCGATTACGGCCAACCGTTCGGGGATGGCATTGCTGACCAACGCCTCCGTAGATGTCCAGTACGGCGTATCTTTCAATCCGGGGATAGGCGGGATGGATGGGCTGGCTCCTGTGGCGATCAGGCAGCGGTCGAATGCCATTGTATGCTCGCCACCATCACTCAGTTTCACAACGAGAGATTGGCTGTTCTTGAAATACGCTTCGCCATGCATCACGGTGATGGCCGGATTATCGTCCAGAATGCCCTGATACTTGACTTGCCGTAGCTCATCAACGCGCGCCTGCTGCCGCGCGAGCAGTTTTCTGCGGTCAATCTTCGGCGTGGTTGCTGTGATGCCATCGTCAAAGGGACTTTCGCGACGCAGGTGGGTGATGTGCGCGGCGCGAATCATGATTTTGGACGGCACGCAACCGATGTTGACGCAGGTGCCGCCGATGGTGCCGCGTTCAATCACTGTGACGCGCGCACCTTGTGCAACCGCTTTCAATGCCGCCGCCATTGCAGCGCCGCCGCTACCGATGATAGCGATATGCTGAACGTCAGTGTCGGATTTATCGTTTCCAACCAGCCGTCTCGGTGTTTTGTCGAGCAAAACGCCTTCCGTCGAAGCTGGCGTGGCATGGATGAGTGTGGCTCGATAACCTAGTCCGGTTACGGCGCCCGTAATCTCCTCCAATTGGGTACCCGTCTTGATGGTGAGATGTGCGCTGCCGTTTGAATAAGACACAACTGCCGACCGTACACCTGGCACCTTTTCCAAAACATCTTTGACGTGCGTTGCGCACGTATCGCAGGTCATGCCGGTGATCTTTAAGTCAATCATGAATGCAGTCCTTTTATTTGCTTCGGTAACGGCCAATGCTGTTAACCGTGTTGCGGTGGTAGTCCGCAGCCATCCGGACCGCAGCGGCGGTTCGCCGGCGAGATGAAGTCCCAAATCGATACCACGACCATGAGAGCCAGACCGATATACATCAGGTTCGCTGTCCACCAGTTGCCGAGAAACCAAACCGTCGCCGCCAGCACCATGGACGGCCCGATCATGCCGAGCAAGCTGCGGTACCATTGCCGGTGGCTTAGCCAGCCCAGTGCGTTTGCAAACAAGGCGATGGCAGCAAACAACGGCAATAGCCTGGAGATAAACAGACCCTCGTATTCACTCAGAAAGCCCAGACCAATAGCGGTGCCGAAACTGGCGATAGCCGGAAAACAGGCGGCGCAGCCCATCGCGGATACGACGCTGCCGATGGCACCGGTTTTATCGGCAATGCGCGTAATGTTGGTTGTCATGCCAAATCCTTTAATCAATTGAGAGTAGACTTAGCATAGGTGCGGAGTCAGGTACGGACTCAAGGAGATTTTCGCGATGGATGAAAAAAATTTTACGGTCGGTCAGTTGGCCAAAACAGCCGATGTCAATGTGGAAACAGTGCGTTACTACCACCGGATCGGTTTGTTGCCGGCGCCGGAACGGGCCTATGGAAGCATCCGACGTTATGGACGCGATGCGTTGAGACGTTTGCGCTTTATCAAGCGTGCGCAGCGGCTGGGCTTTGTGCTGGAAGAAGTGTCATCGCTGCTGACATTGGACGATGGAGCGCATTGCGCTGAAACCAAATCGCTGGCTGAACAGAAGCTGGCATTGGTTCAGCAAAAGATCGCCGACTTGGCCGCCATCGAATCCAACTTGCGCAGCTTCATCGATGCCTGTTCGCATACGGACGGTAGTTGCGGTTGCCCAATGATTAATGCCTTGGCTGCCGACGAATAACCTGCCGTGCTGAATACTGGCCGTCAGCTCCATTCCAGGGCGAGACGCGCGGACAATAGAACGAGACGCACGATTCACCTTATGCAACCGATCCAGAATACTATTTTTCATGACGCAGCGAATCTGGAGGAATGTCCCTTCGGTATGCAGAAATTGCAGAGCGCCTTTTTCAGGAGAAATAGTCATGTCAAATGTCATCATTCACAATCTTGCACCCGTTGATCACGCCAGCGCACAGGGCAAACAAAAAGAAGTGCTCGACGTCGCACTCAAGCAAGTCGGTTTCATCCCCAACATGTACGCCAACATGGCGAACGCGCCAGCTGTACTGAGCACGTATCTGCATGGCTACGCTTTGTTCCGCAGCGAATCCGGCCTGACATCTGTCGAGCAGGAAGTCGTGTTCCTCGTCATCAGCCAATACAACGGTTGTAATTACTGCACCGCTGCCCACAGCATGATTGCCGACAAGATGTCGGGCGTGCCCAGTGATGTGCTGCAGGCGATCCGTGCACGGCAGCCGATCCCGGATGCAAAGCTGGCTGCTCTGGCAACGATGGCTGTTGAAATGGTTGCCAAACATGGCCAGCCGTCGCAAGCTGTCGTTAAGACATTCCTGAATGCCGGATACCAGGAGCGTGACTTGCTTTACATCGTATTGGCCGCAGCAGTCAAAGCACTAAGCAACTACAGCAATCAGGCTTTCGGTACGCAGGTTGACGAGAAATTTGCCGCCTATAAAGTGGACTGATCGAGTTGACCAGAAAGTGGTTACGATGCGTTGCTTGCTTCGGCGAGCGGCGCGTCGTCCCAGCGCAACGCATGGTGATTGAAGTCGGCGTCCACGTCCGGCTTGACGATCTGAAAGTATGGTGAGACATCGAAATCGCGTGGTGCAAACAGACTGTGGTGACGCACGCGCAAGATCTCCTCGATACAGCCCGGACAATCGGGACGATCGGCGTTGCGCGTGTCCGTAATCGGCAAGATGGGGTAGCGTATCGACTGGAACGCTTGTGCGATCAGCGTGGAACAGATCGCACGGGTTGGGTCGCCGCTGCCCAACGCAAGCATGCGACGCCGCAAGCGTAACGGTACTGGTGGTGTTGGCAGCAGATAGCGCGCAAGGTCGATGACGTTGCGCAGATCGTATTGGTTGCCCAAACGGGCAATCGCAAACGCAGTCAGTCGTCGGCGATCCAGCTCGGTCAGACCAACAGGACGGCAAATGCGGGTATGTGCACCGGCAAATTCATCGATGCCGACGCTGCGCACGCCGTCCACAATATCCGCTTCGATGAAACAATGTTCGGGGTCGCCGCCTGCATTGGCCAAGTGCATGCCAACGTAAAGTGCAGCATGAGACCAGGTGGACTGGGTCAGGTATTTGATGGCGGTACTGACGCGGCTGCTGCCTTCGACCAGCAGCACGTCGCCCGGTTGAAGTGATGCCAGCAAACGGTCCGGCCTGGTTGCCGGTCCGGTGCCATGCACATGCGTAGTATCCGTAAGGAAGCGCGCCAGACGTTGCCCCAGCCAGCCGAGTGCCAATCCCATAATCAGACCCCTTGCTGCGCGGGAGAATTACGATGCCTGATAGCGGCGTGCGATCCAATGATCGATCGACACCTTGCCCGGACCTTTTGCGATCAGATACAGCAAAATGGCAGCCCAGGTCCCATGCGTCGGATAAGCATCCGGATAGACGAAAATCTCGATGACCAGGGTCATGCCGAGCAAGGCGAGTGCGGAAAAGCGTGTCGCCAGGCCAAACAGAATCAGGATCGGGAAAAAATGTTCGGCGAAAGCGGCCATCGGTGCGGCCAGTTCCGCAGGGATGAACGGCAGACGGTATTCAGTCTTGAACAGATCGATGGCCGAATCGGACAAGTAAGGCCAGCCCAGGTGGAGCTCGCCGTTGATCAGGTCGATGGCAAATCCTTGCACTTTGGTCTGTCCCGATTTCCAGAATACGGCCGCAATCGAGAAGCGGCCAACGGCTGCGATGAGCCAATCTGGAATGCAGCCGAACATAGCAATCAGACGTTCAATCAGCGCAGTCACTTTGGATGTGGCATCGGAATTGGTGTGGTGCTGTATGCTCATGGTTGCTTCCCCCTTGATGTTGTTATGGATGAGATAAGTTGCTTCTGTACCAGCAGGCTTAGCGTATTACGTAGATCAAAATCCGCAAGGTTGGCCTGCTCGACAGCGGTCCCTAGCGTTGCACCATCCAGCAAACGGGCAATAAAATCAGCTGTGCTTGCAGATACGCGTATTACTTCGACATCGACATGCGGCCGCATGACCAGCACGTTCTCTGCCACTTCGGGATCGACCGTGGCGATATCCTCGATACCCTGGTGTGCCGCCCATAGCGAAGCCGCCGCATACTGCGAACGCAGCAATCTCACCGATGGATGGAATCTGATCACGGAGGTCGGCAATTGATCGACGTCTGCCAGCGATTGTGCGATCGCATCGGCAGGCAGAGTTGCGCATTCAGCAGCGTGATAGGCGCGCACCCGCAACATCTCCAGCCGCGCGACGTCGGACAGATAAGGCACCGATGCGGCTGGCGGAAAATGTTCGATAAAGTCCGGAAACGATGTACCGTAAAAAGCCAACACGCGCGAACGGGGCGGTTCGGCGTCGACATAAAGCCTTGCCATTGCGCGAAAGAATTCTTCACCGACCAGTTCCTGCGCGACCGGATACGAGTCCGCGAGCGCATCGATCAGCGACACAATCACATTATTGCGATACACCGCAAAGCGTACTGCCGGATCAGAGCCGTTCCAGGTGGTCAATCCCGCAGGAATCGGCCGCGCAGGATCAAGCAGGGCATCGAAAAATTCATGCTGCGTGCTCATGCGGCATTCTCGCGGACGGTATGTGACTGCAGCAATTTTTCCGCCTGTCCGGCTTCCTCGAACAGCACGTCGAAAGAGGGAATATCGTTGTCACGTTCGATCAGTGTCGCGACCGGGCCAATGCGATTCAGGGCGTAGTCGTACAGTTGCCAGACTGCTTGCGCGACAGGCGAACCGTGGCTGTCGATCAGCAGTGTGTCGCCCGCGCCGTCCTGCTCTTGCGCAAATCCGGCCAGATGAATCTCGCCAACCGATTGATGCGCAAGCGCGTCAATCGCACCATACGGGTTGCGATGGTGATTGATGCAAGAGACATAGACATTGTTCACGTCGAGCAGCAAGCCGCAACCGGTGCGATGCAACACTTCATTGATGAAATCGGTTTCTGCCATGGTGGAGGCAGCAAACTCGACATAAGTTGCCGGATTTTCTAGCAGCATGCGACGCTTCAGGTGTGTCTGCACCTGGTCGATGTGATCGCACACGCGTTGTAGCGTTTGTGCATCATACGGCAGTGGCAGCAAGTCGTTCAGAAACACGTCGCCATGGCTGGACCAGGCCAGATGCTCCGAAAATGACTGCGGTTCATAACGGTCGATCAACGCAGCCAGTTTGTTCAAGTGCGTTACGTCAATTGCAGTCTCGCCGCCGATCGACAAGCCAACGCCGTGGATGGACAGTGGATAATTTTCACGGATGCGGGTCAGGTAATGGTGGAAAGGGCCGCCGTCAACCATGTAATTCTCGGCGTGGATTTCGAAGAACCCGAGATTGGGTTGAGTGTCGATAATCTGGCGGAAATGTTCAGGCTTCAGCCCCACACCGGCGCGTGCAGGCAAGTTGGGGGCTGATGCGGATGCGCCGTTGCCTGGCAGCGCGGAGGAAATGACTGTTGGCATACCGGGCGCTCCGCTATCGTTGGTTGGCGATCAGGCCTTCTTTTTCTTGAATTCGACGAGCTGACCGAATCCGGTTGGCGACGTTTTGGATGCCGTTTTTGTGCAAGTGCCGGCTGGAACCATCGACCAGGCATTGCCTTGATGATCAATTTTCGACGTGCCTGCACAGGTGGTGCCTGCACCAGCCTTGCAATCGTTCTTGCCCTTTAATGCGACGCCAAAACATTTTTCCATGTCAGCCATCTTGTCAGCGGCCGATACGGGCGCAGCGGTCACGGATAGTGCAGCGCCAAATGCCAGTGCCAGTGCGGCTGCGGTTGTTTTCTGCGTCATGGTGAAACTGCTCATAGCCAATCTCCTTTTACTGTTGAGAGAAATTGCCTCAAGAGAGGCACGTCAAATTTGTAAAGGCAACACGCACGCATCTCGATGTTTGCGTGGTCTTTGCAAGCCTGATACCGACATGGTCGTGGATCGGCACCTGTTTCTTACACAGATGGCCAATTATTGTTGCAAGAGCTTGTCCAACTGGCCGCTGCGATCCAGCGCAGACAGGTCATCGAATCCACCGACATGCAAATCGTCGATGAAAATTTGCGGCACCATGCGCCGTCCGGTGCGTTCGGTCATGGCCTTGAATGCAGCCTGGTCGTGGTCGATGTCGATCTTGGTGATATCCATGACACCTTTTCGTTGCAATAACCGCTCGGCACTTTGGCAATACCCACACCATTGGGTCCCATAAATGATGATTTTTGTCATGATATATCTCCCGAAAATGATTCGACTTTCATCGCCGCATATTCTGCTGATAATCGGCGTATCCATTGCTTCAGTCGCTGGTGCAATTCGATTTATTACAGCGGCATGAAAATTGTCCGCAAGTGACATACGATTGCCTCATTGCGATCCTCTGATTAGTGGAAAGCCGAATCCCGTCAATACGACACCTGTCAGCATCAACACAATATGTAGCGGTTCAAGCCGTCCGATTACCAGGCATGACACGAGACTGCCTGCAAGAATCGAAGTCCCGATTCGTGAAAGCGTATCGAAAATAAATCGCTGTACGGTATTCATTCCCATCCCCTTGTTGCATGCATAAGGATTTCGTCTCTGTGCACTGCTCAATTCTTACAGTGATGCAGTTTGGTCTGTTCCCGGGTACTTAAAACCGCTGCGCAATCGAGTCTGGCCTGGAAGTGTAAGAAATGTTCTGTCCGCCACGACTGTACCGTCAACACGCGGCCGCGGACATTGCATGAAGTGGTCGTTATTGCAACTATAGAGGATCGCCATGCACGCTACTTTGCCATTACTGCAGATAACAGAGTTTCCGCGCCTGAAGCGCGATCAACTGACCACCTTGCAAGTCAATCTCGGCTATCGCTGCAACCAGACTTGCTTGCATTGCCACGTCAATGCCGGCCCCAATCGCACCGAAATGATGGATAGCGCAACCATCGCGTTGATCCCTTCTGTATTGACTGCCCGGAACATCGCCACGCTCGACCTGACCGGTGGAGCCCCGGAGTTGCATGACGGCTTCCGGCAACTGGTGCGCGAAGCGCGTGCGCTGAATGTCAAGGTGATCGACCGCTGCAACCTGACCATCTTGTTCGAGCCGGGGCAAGAAGACCTGGCCGGATTCCTGGCAGAACAGCGGGTCGAGATCGTCGCCTCGCTGCCTTGCTATTCACCTGCCAATGTCGATAAACAACGTGGAGAAGGCGTGTTCGACAAAAGTATCGCGGCGCTACAGAAATTGAATACGCTGGGCTACGGCATGGAAGGATCGGGCCTGACACTGAATCTGGTCTACAACCCGCAAGGGGCAGTGCTACCACCCGATCAAGGCAGGCTCGAAGCCGATTACAAGCGCGAATTGTTCAGCCATTTCGGCATTGTGTTCAATCAGTTGTTTGCCATCGCGAACATGCCGATCCAGCGCTTTGGCTCGACCTTGATCTCCAAGGGAAAGTTCAACGATTACATGCGTCTGCTGAAGGAAAATTTTGCGGCGGCCAATCTGGACGGTGTCATGTGCCGCCATCTGGTCAGCGTCGACTGGCAAGGTTATCTGTACGACTGCGACTTCAACCAGCAATTGGGACTGGATTTGCCTTATGCGACAGCGACGGCGCAACTGCGTGAAGGGCGACCGCACTTGCGCAGCCTGTTGCGTGAAGATCTTGATGGACGCGCGATCCGCGTGGCCGACCACTGCTACGGCTGCACCGCCGGTCAAGGCAGCAGTTGCGGTGGCGCCCTATGAAAAAAATCATCGTCCTGCTGGTTGCTGTGCTGTTGATTGTTGCCTATTTCGCGCTGGACTTGCATCGCTATTTGACGCTCGATGGGCTCAAGACCAGCCTGGAACAATTCGAAGCGTGGCGCGCAGCCTCGCCGCTATGGATTGGCCTGGTTTTCTTCGTAGCCTATGTGCTGATTGCGGCGCTTTCCTTGCCGGGTGCGGTCATCATGACGCTGGCGGCAGGTGCGTTGTTCGGCCTGCCGGGCGGTACGGTGATGGTGTCGTTCGCGTCGGCCATCGGTGGGACACTGGCTTTTCTGACATCGCGTTACCTGCTGCGCGACGCAATTCAACAGCGCTTTGGCGACCGCCTCAAGGCGATCAACGACGGCGTCGCTCGCGAAGGCGCTTTCTATCTGTTTACCTTGCGTTTGGTGCCGGTATTTCCGTTTTTTCTGGTTAACCTCTTGATGGGCCTGACACCGATCCGCACCCGCACTTACTACTGGGTCAGCCAGCTCGGCATGCTGGCCGGTACGCTGGTGTACGTCAATGCAGGGACCCAATTGGCGAAGCTGACGAGCCTGTCCGGCATCCTGTCGCCGGGCTTGCTGCTGTCGTTTGCGCTGCTCGGCATTTTTCCGCTGCTAGCTAAACACCTCATGGGCTTTCTTCGGCGCCGTCGTGTGTATGCCAGGTGGCAGCGTCCCAGGCAGTTCGACCGCAATCTGGTCGTGATCGGCGCCGGTGCTGCCGGTTTGGTCACTTCTTATATTGCTGCTGCCGTAAAAGCCAGGGTGACGCTGGTGGAGGCGCACAAAATGGGCGGCGATTGCCTGAACTACGGTTGTGTGCCGAGCAAGGCCATCATCAAGTCAGCGCGCATAGCGCATCAGATGCGCAACGGCGAGCACTACGGACTGGAAAACGCCACGCCTGCATTCAGCTTCCGCAAGGTGATGGAACGCGTCCATGAGGTGATCCGTACTGTCGAGCCGCACGATAGTGTCGAACGCTATACCTCGCTTGGCGTTGAAGTGCTGCAGGGCTATGCGCGCATCGTCGATCCATGGACCGTGGAAGTGAAACTCCATAGCGGAGAAATCCAGCGCCTGACCACCCGCAGCATCGTCATCGCTACTGGCGCACAACCGTTCGTGCCGCCGCTCCCGGGGCTGGACGATGTCGGTTACGTTACCAGCGATACGCTGTGGGACGAGTTTGCCAAACTGGATGCGCCGCCACCGCGATTGGTCGTGCTGGGCGGCGGACCGATCGGTTGTGAGCTGGCACAGAGCTTTGCGCGCCTTGGTTCCCAAGTGACGCAAATCGAAAGAGGCACACGCATCATGGCGCGCGAAGACGAGGAAGTCTCCGCATTGGCGCGCGATTCGCTGACACGCGATGGTGTGGCGGCGCTCACCGGTCACACGGCGTTGCGTTGCGAGCGCGAAGGCGAGCGCAAGTTCATCGTGGTCGAACATGGTGGCGTCGAACAACGCATCGAGTTCGATGCATTGTTGTGTGCCGTCGGCCGCGTAGCACGCCTTTCCGGTTATGGCCTGGAAGAGCTGGGGATCGAGACCGGGCGCACGGTAGTGACCAACGATTATCTGGAAACGCTGTATCCGAATATTTATGCTGCCGGCGACGTGGCCGGCCCTTACCAGTTCACCCATATCGCCGCGCATCAGGCCTGGTATGCGGCGGTCAATGCACTGTTCGGCGACTTCAAGAAGTTCAAGGTCGATTATTCGGTGGTGCCGTGGACAACCTTCATCGAGCCGGAAGTCGCCCGCGTGGGATTGAATGAACAGGATGCCAAAGAAAAAAATATTGCTTATGAAGTGACCCGATACGGCATCGACGACCTGGATCGCGCCATCGCCGACGGCAATGCGCACGGCTTCGTCAAGGTGCTGACCGTGCCGGGGAAAGACAGGATTCTGGGTGTGACAATTGTCGGTGAGCATGCGGGCGATTTGCTGGCCGAATTCGTGCTGGCGATGAAGCATGGACTGGGACTGAACAAGATACTTGGCACCATCCATACCTATCCGACCATGGCCGAAGCGAATAAATACGCTGCCGGCGCATGGAAACGTGCGCATGCACCGCAACGCGTGCTGACGTGGTTGTCCCGCTACCACGCGTGGAGACGAGGTTGATCATGTGCTTTTTCATGCGATTGATCATGCTTCACCGCCTGCTTCAAACTGGCCTGCTGTTTGCCGCTGCGATCTTGCCGTCGCATGCAGCGGGGCTTGAACAGTCCGACTGGGATGCACTACTGAAGAAACACGTCGTCGTGCTGCGCGGCGGACAGGTCACGCAAGTGGATTACGCAGGATTCAAAACCGATCGTGCGGCGTTGCAGCAATACCTGGCTGCGACCTCCGGCGTTGGCAGGCCTGAGTTCGACCGCTGGAGCAAGCCGGAGCAACTGGCGTTTCTGCTGAACGCCTATAACGCCTGGACGGTCGAGCTGATATTGACTGCGTATCCGGACATATCCTCCATCAAGGATTTGGGTTCATTGCTGCAATCACCGTGGAAAAAGCGTTTCATCCCCTTGCTGAATAAAACGCGCTCACTCGACAATATCGAACATGGCCTGATCCGCGGTTCCGGTCGCTACAACGAGCCACGCGTCCATTTCGCGGCCAATTGCGCCAGTATCGGTTGTCCGGCACTGCGGCCGGAAGCCTATGTGGCCGAGCGGCTGGATGTGCAACTGGATGACGCCACCCGGAAGTTCCTGTCGGACCGCAGCCGCAACCGGCTCGATGGCGATGCGCTCAAGGTGTCGAGCATTTTCAAATGGTATCGGGGCGATTTTGAACAAGGCTGGCGCGGCGCCAACAGCCTCGGCAGTTTTCTTGCGCTGTACCGCGAGGCGCTGGGACTGTCTGCTGAATCGGCGAATCGTCTGGCGGCAGGAAAAATGGACATCGATTTCCTCAATTACGATTGGCGGCCCAATGCCGCAAGCGGGAAAGGCGGCAAGTGGTGAAACTCTCTATCATCGTACCGATCCTCAATGAAGCGCAGCAGTTGCCGCTGTTGCTGGAACGGTTATTGCCGTTGCGGCGGCATGGTTGCGAAGTCATCATCGTCGATGGCGGCAGCACGGACGGATCGGCCGACGCTGCGCACTGCGCAGGGTTTACCGTGCTGCGCGCGCCGCGCGGCCGAGCCCGCCAAATGAATACGGGCGCCGCTACCGCCACCGGCACAACGCTCTTGTTTTTGCATGCGGATACGCAGTTGCCGGATGGCGCGGGCATGCTGGTGGAACAGGCTCTCGCCGACGGCACGCGTTGCTGGGGGCGCTTCGATGTCTGCATTGCTGGGAAGCCTGCGATGCTGCGCGTGATCGGACGCATGATGAATTGGCGTTCGCGCTTGACGGGCATCGCCACCGGCGACCAGGCGATGTTTGTGGCCCGTGCAGCATTTCATGCTGTCGGCGGATTCCCGAATCAACCATTGATGGAAGACATAGAACTGTCCAGGCGCTTGCGCAAGGTATCGCGCCCTGTTTGCATCTCCCGCTGCGTCACCACGTCCGGACGGCGTTGGGAAAAGCACGGTGTCTGGCGCACGATCCTGCTGATGTGGCGTTTGCGCTTTGCATACTGGCGCGGTGTTCCGGCCAGCCAACTGGCGAAGGCCTACCGATGAAACCGGTGCGCATCGTGATCTTCGCCAAGGCACCGCAGCCGGGCCTGGCCAAGACACGCCTGATCCCGGCGCTCGGCGCGCAAGGCGCGGCCGATCTCGCACGACGTATGCTGATGCACACGCTGGACAAGGCGCTCGCCGCGAATGCCGGACCAGTCGAGTTGTGCGTGACGCCTGCGCCTGCCGACCCGGTTTGGCAAACGTTGGCACGATCGGATGCCGTGCATTGGTCGGATCAGGGTGAAGGTGATTTGGGCCAGAGGATGGCGCGTGCTGTGCAGCGTGTGACAAACGGCGGCGAATCGGTGGTGCTGATCGGTACAGATTGCCCCGAACTGAGCGCCATGCATTTGCAGCAGGCATGCGGCGAATTGCAGCTGGTCGATATGTCCTTGTTTCCCGCTGCTGACGGCGGTTATGCGCTGCTCGGCCTGAATCGCTTTCACCCATCGCTGTTCATGGATATCGCATGGAGTACCGACACGGTGGCGTTCCAAACTTTGTGCCGGTCAGCGCGTTTGGGCTGGACTGTCGAAAGCCACGCCAAGTTGCACGACATCGATGAGCCGGCAGATTTGAAGTGGTTGCCGGACGGCTGGTTGGCCGACATAGGCTGTGCGGTAGAGCAGGAATAGCGGCAGGCATCACCAATTTGAAAACTCCACGAAAGGAAAATACTATGAAAATCAAGCAATTCATTCTCACGACGCTTCTTGCCCTCGCTGCAACGTTGGCGCACGCGCTCGACATCCAGCCTTACTCTGCCGCTGCGTTGGCCGCGGCGCAAAAAGCCGACAAGCCGGTTGCGCTGCACTTTCACGCGGACTGGTGCCCGACTTGCCGCGCGCAGACAGCAGTACTGCAGGAACTGAAATCCGAAAAAGGGCTGGATTTGACGGTGCTGGTCGCAAACTACGATACCGAGAAAGCACTTAAGCGCCGTTTCAACATCAATGCACAATCCACGCTGGTCGTGCTCAAGGGGCAGAAAGAGGTGGCGCGGTTGGTGGGCGATACCACGCCGGATGGCATTCGTTCTGCACTGAAATCGGCACTCTGATCAGGGGACATTGATGT
>DAIDAS010000446.1 GCA_027310505.1 bacterium | reverse complement strand
GCCCGGCCAGCGCCTCATCAATAGCGTTATCCAGCACTTCGAACACCATATGGTGCAAGCCCGAACCATCGGACGTATCGCCAATATACATACCGGGGCGTTTGCGTACCGCATCCAGTCCTTCAAGAATTTTAATACTGGAGGAATCGTAATCTGTCATTTTTATGGTTTCACGTGAAACATTCGGTTAATCGGCAATCGTCAAATACGCATTGGCATGACGACATACTTGTAATCAGGATCGCTCGGCACCGTCACCAGACAGCTACTATTGGCATCAGCAAACGAGAAGGTGACAGTATCGCTGTCAACGTTATTGAGCACGTCGATCATGTAGGTCACGTTAAAACCGATATCCAGCGCATCACCGCTGTAATTGATCTCCAGTTCCTCTTCGGCTTCTTCCTGTTCACTGTTGCTACTGATCAGACGCAAGCTGTCCTTGCCCAGCACCATACGAATCCCGCGGTATTTTTCATTGGAAAGAATGGAGGCACGTTGCATCGCCAGCAGTAATGTCTGCCGGTCCACAACCAGACTGTTCTGGTGTCCAACAGGGATTACCCGGGTGTAATCCGGGAATTTTCCATCAATAACCTTTGAAATCAACCGGATACCAGAAAAAGAAAAGTTAACCTGATTGGCACCGACTTCTATCGAAGCCATTTCATCGCTATCTTCCAGCAACTTGATCAACTCGAGCACGGTCTTGCGCGGCAGGATCAACTCCTGTTTTTCGTGGGATTGAGGCAGTTCGGTTGTAGTAAAGCATAACCGATGACCATCGGTGCCGACGACATTCAAGCGATTGCCGTTTACTTCAAACAGCAGGCCATTCAGATAATACCGGATATCCTGCTGCGCCATGGCATATTCGACTTGCTTGAGCAGTTTTTTCAGTGTTCTTTGCGCTATTTCCAAGACAAGGCCTGTTTCACCTGACGCTTTGGCCATCAAGGGATAATCCGCAGCAGGGAGGGTTTGCAGGTTGAACCGGCTTTTTCCCGCCCTGAGTTGCATGCGATTGTCTTGGATGTTCATGGTGATCTCTGCCTGTTCAGGCAGGGAACGGCAAATATCCAGCAACTTTCTCGCAGACACCGTGGTTGATACTTCCCCTTCAGGTGCGCCTTGCAGCGAAAGCGATATTTGCATTTCCAGATCTGTCGCCGTCAAAGTCACCTTGTTCTGGGTTGCTTCCAGCAACAGGTTGGACAGGATAGGTAGTGTATGCCGTCTTTCGACAATGCTGCTGACCGCAGATAGCGGTTTGAGGAAAATGTCGCGATCTATTTTTATATTCATAATACTAAATAATCCTAATAATATTTAATAATGAACGCCAGTGTTGTGGATAACATTATTTCTTATTTAAATACAATAAATTATATTACTTTACCAACCCATACAACTGCACCAACTTTGTTGTGTACGATTTGTTGATCAATATGGAAATATCTACAAATCATGAGTTATCCGAAATTTATCCACAGCCTTTATTCTTCCTTATCCTCAATCGCGTATGACTTGAACCAGGAATGCGATATCACGACTCAAGTTAGGATCAAGCTGGCGTAGCCCTTCGATCTCTTCGCAGGCGTGCATTACCGTTGTGTGGTGCCTGCCGCCAAACGCTTCGCCGATTTCGGGAAAACTGTGATTGGTCAGTTCCCGCGCCAGAGACATGGCGATTTGCCTTGGACGCGAAAAATTACGGGAACGTTTTTTGGAATACATTTCAGCAACCTTGATCTTGTAGTAATCAGCTACTGTTTTTTGGATATTTTCAATCGTGACCTGGCGCCCGCGTACGGCAATCAAGTCTTTCAGGGCTTCCTTGGCCAATGCGAGGTCAATCGGGTGGCCGGTAAAGCGGGACATGGCAAGAATGCGGTTAAGTGCGCCTTCCAGTTCGCGCACGCTGGAACGAATTTGCTTGGCTACGAAAAAAGCGACTTCTTCGTCCAGCGCGATGCGCTGCGCTTCAGCCTTCTTAAGCAGGATCGCCACACGCATTTCCAGTTCAGGAGGTTCGATGGCAACGGTTAATCCCCAACTGAAGCGTGTGCGCAGGCGTTCATCCATGTCTGCGATTTCCTTGGGATAGGTATCGCAACTGATCACGATCTGTTTTTTCGCTTCAATCAGTGAATTGAACGCGTAAAAGAATTCTTCCTGGGTTCGGCTTTTCTTGGCAAAGAATTGGATGTCGTCAATCAGAAGCAGATCCAGCGAGTGGTACATTCGCTTGAAATCATCAAATGCCTTGTTTTCGTAGGCTTTCACGACATCTGAAACATAGCGTTCCGCATGCAGATAGCGAATTTTCGCATCCGGCCGCTGTTGTTGAAGGTGGTTACCGATGGCTTGCATCAAGTGTGTCTTGCCGAGTCCCACGCCGCCATAGATGAATAACGGGTTATAGGCGGTACCCGGATTCTCTGAGACCTGGATGGCTGCGGCCCGCGCCAACTGGTTGGCTTTGCCGGTAACGAAATTATCGAAATTGAATACCGGATTCAAGCCGGAGCCATCCTCAGGGGCTTTGCCAGTCTTTGCCTTGACTGGTTTTTTAGCCGGGAGGGGGGGCTGGGGTGCTTCCTCTATAGATATTTCCGGCTGTGGCGGTATTGCGCCATTTTCCATCAACGCCAAGTCAATGGAGACAGGCCGGTCTAATAGCTCCTGCCCCAACTGTTCAATCCTGCTTAAGAAACGATCCTTGACCCATTGTTGTACGAACCGGTTGGGAGCCAGCAAACGTATCCCGCCATCGAGTACTTCGCAGCGCAGCGGTTTGATCCAGGTGTTGAATTGCTGTGCTGAAAGCTCTTGCTTGAAGCGACCGAGACAGGTAAGCCAGAAAGATTCCATTGATTACCAGAAAGACCCTAAAATTGATGTGTAGCCGTTGTCTTTAGCTATGCGAGCATGACAAAATAAATCCGGATGTTCTGCGTGTGTTCAACAAAACATCCGGCTGGACAAATTCTAGCCGGTTTGACCTAACTTATCCACAACCAAATCCACAAATAGTGGCCAAAATACAGTTGACAAAACACGGTACGACAGGGTTTAATTACGCCCTTTTTACTGTACCCATCCCAGTGATTGGAGATTTTCGATGAAACGCACTTACCAACCTTCCAAGGTTCGCCGCGCCCGCACCCACGGTTTTCTGGTGCGCATGAAGACTCGTGGTGGTCGTGCCGTTATCGCTGCACGCCGCGCCAAGGGTCGTGCCCGTCTCGCCGTATAAAGCGTGGCCGGCTTCGGTTTTTCAGGCCGATACAAACTCAAAAAAACGGATGAATTTTCATCCGTTTTTAATTTCCGCAAACGCATTTCAGGGTCTGTGCTGGCGCTTCACTACATGCCGAACTCGCTGGGATACCCGCGTCTTGGGCTGGTCGTTGGCAAAAAGACCGCCAAACGAGCGGTGCAGCGTAATTACATGAAACGAACGCTGCGTGAGCTGTTCCGCCAGGAACGAACTACTCTGGGTGCGGTAGATATCCTGATCCGGCCACTCAAGGCTTATTCTCACGTCGATTTCACGGCGGTTCAGTCCGAGCTTGCGCTGTTGCTGGATAAACTTCGCAATCGGAGCAGGGCTTAATCCACCATGGCCCGTATTTTGATTTGGCTGATCAAAGGCTATCAATATCTGCTGAGCCCATGGATCGGCAACAGTTGCCGCTTCAGCCCAACCTGTTCGCATTATGCTTGCCAGGCCTTGCACAAATACGGTGCATTGCGTGGGAGTTGGCTAATGACGCGGCGCCTGTTACGCTGCCACCCGTGGCATCCTGGCGGCCACGATCCTATTCCGTAGATTCACCGAGAACCATATGGACACCAAGCGTTTAATCCTGTTCGTCATTTTTTCATTTTCCATCATGATGTTGTGGGAGGCATGGCAGCGCGACCATACCCCGCCGACATCACAACAAGCCGCTACGCATACGACGACAGCCGGCGAGCCGGGCGTTCCGCAGCCTGCGGCTACTCAGCCGGCGACATTGCAGGAAGGTGGTTTTTCCCTGCAGCAGGGCACGCGCATCCATGTTCGCACCGATCTTGTCGAGGCCGACATCGATACCACGGGCGGCGATATCCGCAGGCTGGAATTAATCAAGCATCGCGATAGCAGTGATGTTTCCAAGAATTTTGTGTTGTTCAATGACCGTGCGCTGCCTGCGGTTTACGTGGCGCAATCCGGGCTCATCGGCAACGGTCTGCCTTCGCACAAAGTGGCGTTCCAGGCCAAGCCTGGCGATTACAGCTTGCAGAACGGTCAGGACAAGCTGGAAGTGCGTCTGAGCTGGAATGATGGCAAAGGTGTGCATGTAGATAAGGTCTACACGTTCCATCGCGGCAGTTATGTTGCCGATCTGACTTACGAAATTCATAACGGCGGTAGCGTAGTGCTTGAGCCTTCCGTGTATTACCAGATTGTGCATGACAGCGAATCCAGCCAGGGGACGAAAATGATGCCGACCTTTACCGGTGCGGCCTATTTCACCGAGGCTGACAAATATAAGAAAGTCAGTTTTTCGGACATGGCCAAGACCAATTTGTCCAAAAATGCCACTGATGGCTGGGTCGGACTTGTGCAACACTATTTTGTGAGTGCCTGGATTCCCAAGGCAGGTATGGTGCGTGAGTACTATACCAAGCACCTGTCGGACAAAACTTATTCCATGGGAAGCGTAAGTGCGCTTGGCAGTGTTGCCCCGGGTGCCACTATCACTACCAGTGCCCAGCTTTACGCGGGTCCGCAGGAGCAGACCCATCTCACGGCGGTTGCCCCTGGTCTTGAATATACCGTCGATTACGGCTGGCTGACGATTATTGCAACGCCCTTGTTCTGGGTGCTTTCCAATATTCAGAAGCTGGTGCAGAACTGGGGCGTTGCCATCATTTTGCTGACAGTGATGCTCAAGCTTGTTTTTTACCCACTTTCTGCGGCCAGCTACCGTTCGATGGCGCACATGCGGGAATTGGCCCCGCGCCTGCAGCACTTGAAGGAAAAATTCGGCGACGACCGCCAGAAGTTGCATCAGGCGATGATGGAGCTGTACAAGACCGAAAAGATCAACCCTATGGGCGGCTGCTTGCCCATCCTGATCCAGATTCCGGTATTTATTTCGCTGTACTGGGTTCTGCTAGGTAGTGTGGAGATGCGCCACGCGCCGTTTGCATTGTGGATTCATGACCTTTCCGCAGCCGACCCATATTACGTGCTGCCGGTACTCATGGGCATCACCATGATTATCCAGACCCGACTCAACCCGACGCCTCCCGATCCCATCCAGGCCAAGGTTATGATGATCATGCCGGTGATGTTCAGTGTATTCTTCTTCTTCTTCCCTGCCGGTCTGGTCTTGTATTGGC
>DAIDAS010000440.1 GCA_027310505.1 bacterium | reverse complement strand
GTCTAGCGGTAGCTTGGCAAGATCTTTTGCAGCCTGCTCGAAGTGCTGGTGCGCTGAACCATACTGTTCCAGCAAGCTCTCATCCCCCAGAACGAGGTGTTGGCGTACGCTGCGTTCCATGATGGTGAGCTGTTCAGTCAGTACGCGGCTGGTACGGGTGGCTTCGACCGCCTGGTACACGGTTTTCTGGCTCTGGTCGGCCAGCCGGTCGAGGTAAAGTGCCGCGTTGGCAAAGGCGAACAGCAGCGGCAGCATCGCCAGGGCGAAGCCGATCAGCAATAGTTTGAGAAATGAGCTGGGGTAAGCGAGGCGCACGCTTTAGTCCCCAAGTATAATGAGCGTCATGACTTGTCTTTCCATTATCGTCGCCGTCGCCAGAAACCGCGTGATCGGCATCAACAACACTTTGCCGTGGCATCTGCCGGAAGACCTCAAGCGTTTCCGTGCGCTGACGATGGGCCATCATATCATCATGGGGCGCAAGACCTATGAATCACTGGGGCGGCTGTTGCCCGGCAGGACTACGGTGATCGTTAGCCGCAGCAAGGATTATGCCGTGCCGGGCGCTCTGGTGGCGGACTCCCTGAAAACGGCATTGGCGTTGTGCGGCGATGACCCCGAAGTATTCGTGATCGGCGGCGCGCAACTTTATCATGCGGCGATGCATAATGCAGATCGCCTTTATCTTACCGAGATCGACCAGGACTTTGCCGGGGATACTCGCTTCCCTGAGTTTGATCGCGCATCCTGGCGGGAAAAATCCCGTGAGTCGCATGTCAGCGAAACTGGGTTGCCCTACAGTTACCTGATGTTCGAAAGAAGCTAGGCCGCTTCTTCTCCCGCTCCTTGCCGGCTACGCCGAGTTTGGGCGGTGATTTACGATTGCAGCGCTGAAACTGCTGCTCCGTATTACGTAAAACAATTCCAAAAAATATATGCGTTTTACTCGTGGGTAGCATCCCACAATGCACTATCTGTTGGGTGCCAGTTGGGGTTGAGCAATCTCATTCGTTGTTCCCACCCCAAGTCGCCTTTGCAGTGATCGTCGGGATGGCGACCGTCGAAGGCTGTTACGGAACAACGTTTTTCGGCTCTGGCATGCAACGATTGTTGCAGTTTTTCAATCGATGTTGTTTCGATTCCACTCAATTGTTTTTCCTCTCATTAATGAATTCATACGCACCCCGGGGTCTTTGGGGGAAATTCAATGATTCGGTATTGAAGAGGCAGAGCCGAAGCCCTGCCTTTTTGATACTGGTTGCGCTGAGATTACTTGGCAGCAGGGGCGGCTTCGGAAGCAGGTTTTTCAACGGCTTTTTCTGTTGCCTTCTTGGCATGGCGCTTCGCATGCTTGGCCTTCTTTTGCGGGGTAGCCGGCTTTTCAGCGGCGGCAGGGGCTGCAGTTGCAGCTTCTGCCGCAGGCTTTGCATCAGCCTTCGGCGCTGCATCAGCAGCGAAAGCGTTTACGGAAACGGCGAAGAGTCCAGCAATCAGGGCAGTTAACAGTTTGTTCATGATATTACCTTTCGAGTCGTGGGTTGTTTTGTCGGCTTCGTAACACCCGTTACGACATACCGTGAGACCCACGATACGCTGCCAACCTTACCCGAAACTGTCTCCAGGCTTACCCTAACCTTACGACTCAGTTTGTCTTGGCTGTGTCATTCATTGAGAATCCTAATGGTTTTTATAGACACGTCTGCACGACGGCTTTGGGTCGCACCCGGCCGGAAGGGCCCGCCAACGCATCTATCCGCTAGATCACCCAACGCCGGTATTCAGATAGTTGCGGAATGCAGGTAAGCTCGTATGAAAGAAAAATGCCACCCCCGAAGTCGGGTGTGGCATTTCTACGGCCTTGATAGTGGTAGTGATCTACACCATACAATAAAAGGCGGGGCGGCTTTTCCTTACGGATTGAAGCGCTAGGCGACGCAGTCCACGTAGTACCTGCTGTCCTCGCTCTTTACCAGGCCGTGAATGTCAGTCTCGAAGCCCGGGAAGCGGGCATTGAATTCACGCGCGAACTTCAGGTAGTTGACGATGGTGGCGTTGAAGCATTCCCCTGGAATCAGCAGCGGAATACCCGGTGGGTAAGGGGTCAGCAGCACGGCGGTGACGCGGCCTTCCAGCGCATCGATTTCCACCCGCTCGATCTTCTTGTGCGCCATCCTGGCGAAAGCGTCCGACGGTTTCATGGCGGGCGCCATTTCCGACAGATACATCTCGGTCGTCAGGCGTGCCACATCGTTGGCTTTGTAAACGCCATGGATTTGCGCGCACAGGTCACGCAAGCCGATGCGCTCATAGCGGGGATGCTTGGCGACGAATTCCGGCAGCACCTTCCAGCACGGCTGATTCTTGTCGTAGTCGTCCTTGAATTGCTGCAGTGCCGCGACCATGGTGTTCCAGCGGCCCTTGGTGATGCCGATGGTGAACATGATGAAGAAGGAATACAGGCCAGTCTTTTCCACGATCACGCCATGCTCGGCCAGGTACTTGGTGACGATGGCGGCGGGGATGCCGAATTCATTCGAGAACTCGCCATCGACGTTCAGCCCCGGGGTGATGATGATAGCCTTGATCGGGTCGAGCATGTTGAAGCCTTTGGCGACCTTGCCGAAGCCATGCCAGTGGGCCTTGGTTTTTAGCATCCAGGCTTCGCGCTCTTCGATGCCCTCTTCGGAGAGATCGTCCGGCCCCCATACCTTGAACCACCAGTCGGCGCCCCATTCTTCGTCCACCTTGCGCATGGCACGGCGGAAATCGAGCGCCTCGGCGATCGACTCTTCCACCAGCGCAGTGCCGCCCGGAGGCTCCATCATGGCTGCCGCCACATCGCATGAGGCGATGATGGAGTATTGTGGGCTGGTGGAGGTGTGCATGAGGTAAGCTTCGTTGAACACGTCCCTGTCGAGATGATTGTTCTCGGCGTCCTGCACGAGAATTTGCGAAGCCTGGCTCAAGCCTGCCAGGAGTTTGTGCGTGGACTGCGTGGAGAACACCATGGACTCCTTGCAGCGTGGACGACCTTCGCCGATGGCGTGGTAGTCGCCGTAGAAAACGTGGAACGCAGCATGAGGCAGCCAGGCCTCATCGAAATGCAGGGTGTCGATCTTGCCATCCAGCATTTCCTTGATTTCCTCGACGTTGTAGATCACGCCGTCGTAGGTGGATTGGGTGATGGTCAGCACGCGTGGCTTGGCGTTCTTGTCCTTGGCAAACGGGTTGCGGGCGATCTTCTTCTGAATGTTTTCAAACTCGAACTCTTCCTTGGGGATTGGCCCGATGATGCCGAAATGGTTGCGCGTCGGCATCAGGAATACGGGGATTGCGCCCGTCATGATGATGGAGTGCAACACTGATTTATGGCAGTTGCGATCTACCACCACAATATCATCGGGCGCCACTGTCGAGTGCCAGACGATCTTGTTGGAGGTTGAGGTGCCGTTGGTGACGAAGTACAGG
>DAIDAS010000433.1 GCA_027310505.1 bacterium | reverse complement strand
CAATAGCTGCTGCATGGTCGCCAACGCCCCCTTGGGCGCGCCCAAGGCACAAATAGGCTTCACGATTGTCAGAGGACGCCTTCAAGGCCTGGTTGGCAAAAGTGACGGCCTGCGCATATTCGCCAGCAATGAATGCTTTCTGACAAGCCTGCACGGCAGAGGTTTCGTCTTCTGCTGCGACAGGAGAAGAAATGCAAAACAGCAAGGCAAGGATTCCAGTTTTATTCATTTCATACAGTCCGTTAATCAAGATATTTCGACCAGTTTCGTGATTCCGCCCCTATGGCGAAAAATTCAGGATTCAGCAAGGAATCCTTGGTGTTATACCGCAAAGCGTGGCCATCAGTTCCCACCAGTTGCCCCCTTGCTTCTTCCAGCACGCATTGCGCTGCCGCAGTATCCCATTCATAGGTGGGTCCCAGACGCGGATATATGTCGGCACGACCTTCAGCTACCAGGCAGATCTTAAGCGAACTGCCCATACTGATCAGCATGTGTGGGCCAATGCGATCAAGGAAACCCAGCAACCGCGCTCCCGCGTGCGACCGACTGCCTGCAACCGTGACCTGGGTCGGATCGAACTTTCGGGCGCGGATCGCCTGCGGTGGCTTGCTATCCATTTGCCGGTAAGCCCCCTCGCCTTTTGCCGCAAAGAAAAGCAGATCAAGCGCGGGCGCATAGACCACGCCAAGCACGGGATGGTGACCTTCGATCAGCGCGATGTTGACCGTAAATTCACCATTGCGCTTGATGAATTCGCGCGTCCCGTCAAGTGGATCGACCAGCCAGTATTTGTTCCATTTTTTTCTTTCAGAATAATCAATTGAGGTTGATTCTTCAGAAATTACTGGAATTGTTTTATCAAGGCCTGACAACCCCGCCTCGATCACATGATGGGCGGCAAGGTCGGCTTGTGTCAGTGGCGAATCGTCTTCTTTTCGACTGACCGCGATCTCGCCTCGATAGACGTCCATGATGGCCCTGCCGGCATCAAGTGCGATAGAAACCACCTCTTGTAGTGCGAATGTATTCATTGCGGCTTTTCCGCGCTCAACATCTCGGTGAAAGCGGTTTCATCCAGCAACTGGATGCCGAGCGCCTGTGCCTTTTCCAGCTTGCTGCCAGCCTCTTCCCCGACTACGACATAGTCGGTTTTCTTGGACACGCTGCCAGTCACCTTGCCACCCGCGGTCTCAATCATTTCCTTGGCTGCTCACGACTCAGGGTAGGCAGCGTGCCGGTAAGTACAAAGGTTTTGCCGACCAGTGTCTGTTCTGTGGCCTCCGCTGCGGGGCTCCGCTCGAGCACTATCCCCGCACCGCCCTCCTGTTGTGGTTTGCACAACATTTCCAGCACATCACGGTTATGCGACTCGGCGAAGAATTGCAGTATGCTTTCTGCCACGATGGGCCCCACGTCCGGGACTGCCTGCAGATTTTCAGCATCCGCCTGCGTCAGCGCTTCCAGCGTGCCGAAATGACGCGCCAGATCCTTGGCCGTGGCCTCGCCGACATTACGGATACCCAGCGCATAGATGAATCGCGCCAAAGGGATATTCCGGCTTCGTTCCAGTGCATCCAGCAGGTTCTGCGCGGACTTTTCGCCCATGCGCTCAAGGCCGGCCAGCGTGACCAGATCAAGGCGATAGATCTCTGGCAGGCGCTTCACGAGGCCACTATCCACCAGTTGCTCCACCAGTTTGTCGCCCAAGCCCTCGATATCCATGGCGCGGCGTGAGGCAAAATGCAGAATTGCCTGCTTGCGTTGCGCCGGACAATAGAGACCTCCCGTGCAGCGCGCCACGGCTTCATCGTCCAGACGCACAGCATGCGAACCGCATACCGGACAGACATGCTGGATAGCGGCCAGCAGATTATAAGGTTGCGAGTCGGCCGGACGCCTTTCCGGCAACGCGCGCACGACTTCCGGTATCACGTCGCCAGCGCGACGCACGCTGACGGTATCGCCCACGCGGATATCCTTGCGGTCGATTTCATCCTGGTTGTGCAGCGTCGCGTTGGTGACGGTGACGCCGCCGACAAAAACCGGTTTCAGGCGGGCCACCGGGGTGATCGCGCCTGTACGCCCCACTTGCACGTCGATGGCTTCAACCAGGGTCAACGCCTCCTGGGCGGGGAACTTGTGCGCCACAGCAAAACGCGGCGCACGCGAAACAAATCCGAGTTCCTGCTGCTGGCGCAGGCTGTTGACCTTGTACACCACGCCATCGATATCATAGGGCAGAGAAGGCCGCTGTACGCCGATGTTGCGGTAATAGGCCAGCAAGCCCTCCAGCCCGGTTACCACGCCGCGCTCTTTGGCGACTGGCAGGTGCAGGCTGGCCAGAAAGTCCATCATGGCGCCATGCGTGGCAAGCGACGGGATGTTTTCGGTAGCCCCGATGCCATAGGCAAAGAAGCTCAAGGGGCGTTTTGCGGTGATTTTCGGGTCAAGCTGGCGCAGGCTGCCTGCCGCTGCATTACGCGGATTGGCGAACAGCTTGTCGCCATTGGCTTCCTGTTGTTGATTGAGGCGCTCGAAATCGCGCTTCAGCATCAATACTTCGCCCCGCACCTCCAGCAGCGACGGCGGCGATTGCGCTTCCAGGCGCATGGGGATGGCACGGATCGTCCGCACGTTGGCCGTGACATCTTCTCCAGTGTAGCCGTCACCGCGCGTGGCGGCCTGCACAAAAAAACCGTTTTCATAAACCAGGCTGATGGCGAGGCCATCGAATTTCGGTTCCACGGCGTATTCCACATGGTCCATACCTAATGCTTCACGCACGCGCCGATCGAACGCAGCCGCCTCTTCTTCCTCGAAGGCGTTGCTGAGCGACAGCATGGGCTGGCGGTGCGTTACGCTGGCAAACACCCGGGCTGCCTGCCCACCCACGCGCTGAGTGGGCGAATCCGGAGTCATGAGCGCCGGATATTCAGACTCCAGTGTCTGCAGTTCGCGAAATAGCCGGTCGTATTCGCTGTCCGGCACTTCCGGCGCATCGAGCACGTAATAGAGGTAATCGTGGTGGGCGATTTCAGTGCGCAGCGCCTGTGCCCGCTGCCTGACTTGCTCTGGAACCGTCATGGGTATCAGGAGAACAGGCGCAGTGCCGAGGGGCTGCCGGGAATGATGCTCCGAGCGACCATCTTGGCGTAGATGATGCGCAACTGCTCACGGATTTTATCCATCGACTCGGTGTTCAACGGTTGCTGGTTGTCGTCAATCAGCATGCCACCCAGGCTACTTTCCATCTTGCGCGCCAGCAGCACCATTTGATTGAAGGCCTCGGGGCAGTTTCTGACTCGGGGAACGTCCATCTGGAAACTGATGCCACGGATGAATGCCGTGCGCAGAAGCTCCGGAGTAAACGGGCGCTGGTCATGATTGACAAGGGTGAACGACGTTTCGCCATTTTCCGATTGGGAATGAAATGTGCCATCCTCATGCAGCTTCATGCCGCCAGCCTCGGCAATGCCGCGCAACTTGGTCGCGGCAAAAGGGCCGTTGCTGCCATGCACGATATGGAACCCCACCATGACATCGACGTCGATGCAAAACTGATCCAGTTCCGCTGCGTAGCTTAACGGTTCGCCCGTTACGCGCCACTCGAGCTCCGCGCCGATGTTTTCTGCCACGGTTTCAATCTTGAGCTGGAATTTGCGCAGCGTCTCTCGCGAAACTGCACCGGAACGATCGGCCAATTGCAGCGAGCATGCCATACGGTAAAACTGCGTGCGTTCCTGATCCTTGGTCAGCGCGTGCCAGACACCGGAATCATCCCGGCCCGACCACTGTGTCGTCTTGTCGAAGCCTGGCAACGGCTGGAGCGCTTCGCGCAGCGCCGTCCCGGTCAATGGGGCATTGAAATGGACCAGCGCGATCAGGTCAATCTGCTCATCCATACCAGGCGGAAGATCGCTGGCATTGGAAGCGACTGGTGCCGCCACCTCTTGCCGGAGGGGGGGGGCAGCAGATGGAGGCTCTTGTAATGGCGGCGTGTCTTCCGGCGTTTCCTGGGGCAGCTCTTCGACCAAATCCTCCTGCGCAGCCCCGGGCAATTCCGAAAGCAGCGTGTTTTCCGGGATGTCTTCCAGCGGGATGTCTTCCGGCAGGGAGTCGGCCAACAACGGCGCCGGTTCTTCGTCCGGAATGTCGAACCGCTCCTCGATCATGATGGCTTCTTCATCGAACCCCACCGGGCGATCCCGATCGATATGGAAATCTTCCATCAAGGCATCATCCACCGGGCCGTCAAAGCGCCGGATGGCATCCTGGCTTAAACGCCGCTCCTGCCACCAGTTGAACAGGATGACTGCGGCGATGATGATCGCGCCAAGAGCGATCAGGTAAAGTTGCATATCCGACATGCTGCTGGATCCAAGAATTTCCAATAGAAGATTATATGTCACACAGCCGGTTCCGTTTGCATCCGAAGTGCTGCTTCCATATCAACTTCTACAATACGTGACACACCGGATTCCTGCATTGTGACACCGATCAGCTGCTGCGCCATTTCCATGGTGATTTTGTTATGACTGACGAACATGAACTGCGTGCGCTCCGACATCTTACGCACCAATGCGCAAAAGCGCTCGGTATTGCTGTCATCCAACGGGGCGTCTACCTCATCCATCAGGCAGAACGGCGCAGGGTTGAGGCGGAACAGCGCAAACACCAGCGCCATGGCCGTCAGCGCCTTCTCACCGCCAGAAAGCAGGTGGATGGTACTGTTTTTCTTGCCGGGCGGCTGCGCGAAGACCTGCACACCGGTGTCAAGAATCTCATCCCCAAGCAGCTGAAGTTGCGCCTGGCCGCCGCCGAACAGGGTCTGGAACAGCTCATTGAAATGGCGATTGGCTTCGTCATAGGTATACTGCAGGCGGCTGCGTGTTTCCTTGTCGATACGGTGGATCGCTTCTTCCAACGTGGCAATGGCCTGCTCCAGATCTTGCGACTGGCTGTCCAGATAGGCCTTGCGTTCACGTTCGCTCGCAAGTTCTTGAATCGCAGCAAGATTGACTGCACCAAGTTCGGCAATCTGCGCTTCCAGTTCTTGGCCGCACCGCTCCATATCAGCGGCCTTGGCTGATTTTTCCAGCCCCTCTTCCAGTACGGTTTCGTCGATACCGGCTGCAGAGAGTTGCTCTGTACAATACTCGAAATGCAGGCGGGTTTGCTGCTCCTGCAAGCGCGACTGCTCTAGCTTGTCACGTAACGGATGAAGTTGCTGCTCGGACTGCAGGCGACCGCGCTCCATTTCGTGCAGGCGTTGCTCAATGCCAGCCAGTCCGTTTCTGGCATCGGCCAGTGCCTGCTCGGCCTGACGCTGGATGCCCAGCGCCTGTTCCAGTTGCGACTTCAGCGCCGCATCTGAAGATTGCGCCAACTGGGCCTTGGCCTCGGTATGACGGATTTCCAGTGACCTGAAATTATCATCTAAGACTTTAATTTTAGATTTTATCTCATTGATATTATTTGTTATTAATTTTTCTGAAAAAGCCTGCTGCTGGGCGCTACGCTCTGCTTCCAGCAATCGGTCTCGCGCCTGCCTGAGGGCATTCTCCGCCTGCTGACGAACCTGCCCCGCCCCTTCGCGCTGCTGACGCAAGGACAAATTGCTGTCTTGCAATGCCTGTATCGCCTGCTCCCGGTCAACCATCTGCCCTTCGGCTTCTGCTTTTTGTTGCGCCAGGCGTGTCTGCTCTGCCGTCAATTGCTGCTGCCGGTCCAATGCATGCTGCAATTGCTGCTGCAAACGCTGCACGTCCATCCGCAATGCATGCAGCGAAGAAGTCTTCTGCCGCTGCAGATGCTGCTTTTCGCTGACCTGGCGACGCAATTCGTGCAATTGACGCTCGGCATCCACCAATAGCGCCTCCTGCCGCTGATGCTCCAGCTTGAAGGAGGGCAATTCGCTCTCGATCTGCACCAGTTCACGCTGCCGCTCCAGCACCCCGTGCAGGCCAGATTGCGGCACATAGTAAGAAACGCTGTACCGGGTAAACATATCGCCATCACGGTTGACCAGCAATTCGCCGGCACCCAATCGCGCTCTGGCGGTTTCGACATCATCACCCTCAGGCAACAGCCAGACACCAGTCAGCCAGTCTGACAGTACGCCACCTACGCGAGAATCGTTCATGCCGACGCATGAGGCAAGCGAACGCCAACCGGCAGCATGCTCAGTCATGTTTGCCGTATCGGCACCATCCTTGCACAGAACGACCGCCGCCGGTGGTCGTTCTGTGGCACTGCAACTCGTGCTCATCATGGCATTGAGTCGATTGCCTAGCAGAGCCTCCAGCGCGGTTTCAAACCCCGGTTCAACCCTGACGAATTGCCACAAGCGTTGCTTGCTATCGATCTGTTGGCGCCCGAGCCAGGCATCAAGCCGACCTTCGTGGCCCAAGGCTTGCTGCAGCTTCTGCAACGCGGCGAGTTGCGCCTCCACTTGTGCGATATGCCGAGCCTGCTGTTGTGCTGTGTGCTGCTGCACCTTGAGACCCTCGGACTGAGCCTGCTCTGATTGACCCAGCTGCACCAGTTCAGCATCAAGCGCCGCCAACGTTGCCTGCAGGGCGCTGCTTTCACTCTCTTTTTGGGCGACCAGCGCAGCATCCGGCAGTACCAGTCGCTTCTCATCTTCAGCCAGTCGCTGCTGGCGATTAGCGATTTCCCCCAAGGATTTTCTCGCGTGCTCAAGATGCGTTCGCTCCAGCTGGACTTGCTGTTCAGCCTGCAAGATCGCAGTCTGAATCTGGCCGAAAGCAGCTTGTGCGTCACGCTGGGCCTGCTCGCACCTTGGCAACGACTCGCGAGCAAAACTCAAGGCTTGCTGTGATTTTGCCGCATCCAGCACAGCTTCCTCATGTAGCACGCGCTGCTGTACCAGCTGCCGTTCATACTCGAGCTTTTGCGCACCGGATTTCTCCTGCTCGGCAGCCATCTGTGCAAGCTGCGCAGCCAGCCGCTCGTGGTTCTCCTGTGCGTGGCGCAGCGCTTGCCCCAATGTGGAAACCTGCGCATTCGCCTCGTAATATCGGCCCTGTGCAGCCTGTACCGCTTCACCGCCAGAATAGTGCTCCAGCCGCAGTTGTTCCAGCTCGCTCTCGGCCTTGCGCAACTGGGCGACCTGCGCCTCAAGATCGTTCGCAAGGCGCTCGGCCTGACGCTGGGATTTTTCCCATGCCAGCGCGGCATCGCGCTTTTTCAGCAACCAGAACTGGCCTTGGGCGATGCCGAGCAATTCCTTCAGCTGATGGTATTGTTGAGCCACCTGCGCCTGCGATTCCAGCCGCGCGACCTGTTTGTCGAGTTCGCGTCGGATATCTTCCACGCGTGTCAGGTTTTCGCGCGTGTCGCGCAGACGCAGTTCGGTCTCGCGGCGGCGTTCCTTGTACTTGGAAATGCCGGCGGCCTCCTCAAGGAACACGCGCAGCTCTTCGGGTTTCGCTTCGACGATACGCGAAATGGTGTTCTGGCCGATGATGGCATAAGCACGACCGCCGAGGCCGGTGCCAAGAAACAGGTCGGCCACATCACGACGCCGTACATGGGTATTATTGATGTAATAGCTGGATCCGCTGTCGCGTTGCAGCACGCGCTTGACCGAAATCTCGGCATACTGCGACCACTCGCCGGATGCGCCGCCCAGGCTGTTGTCGAACAGCAGTTCCACGCTGGCGCGGGAGACTGGCTTGCGGTTGCCTGAGCCATTGAAAATCACGTCCTGCATCGAATCGCCGCGCATCTCCTTCGCGCTGGATTCGCCAAGCACCCAGCGGATGGACTCCATCACGTTGGACTTGCCGCACCCATTGGGGCCGACGACGCCGACGCGCTGCCCATGAATGTGCAAGGTGGTCGGATCGACAAAAGATTTGAATCCGGCGAGTTTTAAGTGGGTCAGGCGCATGAGAGTTGTATAATTATCCGGTCGATTTATACGGTACACACCATGTCTAGTCAACCCAGCAAGACCCTCGAAACCTTTGACAATCCTCAGCCGGGGCGCGATTTCCACATTCACATGGAAATCCCGGAGTTTACCTGCCTGTGCCCAAAGACCGGCCAGCCGGATTTCGCCACACTGCATCTGGATTACATTCCGGATCAAACCTGCGTCGAGCTGAAAAGCCTCAAGCTCTATATCTGGTCATTCCGCGACGAAGGCGCTTTTCACGAGGCTGTCACCAACCGCATTCTGGATGACCTGGTCGCGGCAACGCAACCCCGTTTCATGCGGCTTACCGCCAAGTTCTATGTACGCGGCGGCATCTTTACCAATGTTGTGGCGGAGCACCGCAAGGCAGGCTGGCAACCCGCACTGCGCGTTGAATTGACACAGTTCGAGCATCAATCCAACACGCGCGGATAAGATCGAGCACTGTCGATGAACAACGCTTCCGGCATTACCTACCAAGCCAACCTGCCCTTGCGTTGGCGTTACGAAGGTACGCCTTCTGATACAACACTTGCGCAGGCCCGGCAGGCGAATATAGCGTTGCTGCATGCACTTGCAACGCTGGAGTCGGTGGCCGACAAGGATCATGACATCGATCCCGCCGTGTCGAAAGCTATCGACCGACTGGAGGCCAAGCTGGACATAGTGCTCAGCCTGCTCTCAAGGCTGGTATCGCAGCAGATGGAGCTTCCGGCCGCCATCCCGGTAACGCTGGGGGTATATCAGATCGAGTGGCGGGGAGCGCCTGAACTCCCAACACAGGATTCCATCATCAGGCTGGGTTTGCACCTCAGCCCCAAATTGCCGGAGCCTTTACAACTGTATGCCCGCGTCATGACGTCGCAAACCAACTTGTGTTCGGCAGAGTTTCTGGACCGGGATCAAGAACTTGAAGAATGGATCACGCGTACGCTGTTTCGCTACCATCGCCGCGCAGTGCAGGCCCGCCATCATGACTGACAAAAAACTCGCCGAAAGTCGTTGACAATGCGGCTGCACATCTCTAATATGACGGCTCTTTTTCGGGGGTATAGCCCAGCTGGGAGAGCGCTTGCATGGCATGCAAGAGGTCATCGGTTCGATCCCGTTTACCTCCACCAATAAAAAGACAGGTCATTGTCCCCATCGTCTAGAGGCCTAGGACATTACCCTTTCACGGTAAGTACCGGGGTTCGAATCCCCGTGGGGACGCCAAAATCGTCAAAGCGATCGGTTTCTGCAGTCGAATCGGTCGACACACAGAACAAAGCCCCATGCGTTACGCATGGGGCTTTGTTTTTTCGGCTCACAAGCACCTCCATTCACTCCCGCCCTACCGCTACAGCGTCCCAGTTATGCACACTAACTCAAGTAGCACATGAGCAAATAGGTAAAAGTCCTTATGGCTGCATGTGAACTATGTTAACTATATGATTTAAAAAGATATTATAAATAGTTCATTTTTTAGGCGTTTGTAAAAATCCCTTATACCAACTGAAGTTACAGTCTTAAGTCACAGATATTCACAGAATAATCCACAGATATTGTGGATTGAATGGAAAGGCCGATTTCTGGTGATACCGGGTGGTTGACTACCCCCTCAGCATGGCTGGTTAGCAGGGCTTTAAAACTGCCGCCATGGCGGTCTGAGGAGAGATTGCGAGAGAACCACAAAGAAAATCTTAGAGATTTTTTGTGGAGCTTTGAAAGACTGCAGACTGCATATATAATGCGCCCCGTTGTCACTCAATGTGTGCCACAAAGCCACGTTAAGCTTGCCTCGTTGTCCCCATCGTCTAGAGGCCTAGGACATTACCCTTTCACGGTAAGTACCGGGGTTCGAATCCCCGTGGGGACGCCAGTTTTTCCCTCGACGTCACTTTAGCGGAACGTTAGAGAAGCAGAAGGGGGTGCTGTCGTCGTTATGACAGCAGTAAAGAATGAAGCCAGGACATCTCCTGGCTTTTTCATTTTTAATAACCGTAACAAACCCCTAACCGGGGAGCATGATCTATTGCGGTCGGCAATCGTTCAAAAAAACTCCAACTCGCCGGTAGCGCTTTCTTCTTGATCGTCAGATTGTTCGATATTGAAATCAAGCGTCTTGTCCCGCGCCACGCACACGCATAACGTCAGCCTGAAGTGAGGCATCTCATTGATAACGACCTCGTAGGACCTTGTCGTGGCGGGATTAAGCATGGAGATGTAGCTGGCACATGAACTGTCGAGAAAAAATGGGGTCGACATGCCAGCATGCCTGAACTCCGTGCACAATTTCCGATTCACAGCCCCACAAATCATATTGGTGAATTCAGCATAGGCATCAAGCAGCGCCTGGCCCTCTAACTTCATGTCGGAACTTCGCAATATTTTTGCAAATTGCTCTACCGTTGAGGCATCTGATTGAAATTCGATAAGCGCAACAATGCGGAAAATATAGGAGGAAATGTTGAGTACGACAAGCTTCCGCTTTCCGGGCTTTGAAAATTCAGCCGATTCGTTCAGGCTTGTAACAGTGCAGCGATCTTCGGATCCCAAGCTGCAATTTTCCCGTACAGATTTATCGAACAACCATTCGATGGATGAAATTGCATTTGCTGTAATCATGCCGCTAAATCTTCAGACACAATAGCTGACTGAAGCCTGTCGGTTGTTGCCTTCAAGCCGAAGACAATCGTCCGGATCATGTTGCCACTTGCTTGCATGTCCTGGAAAGTCGTCGTGGTAACGAGATCGTTTTTGAAAAGATTGTTTTGAAAGTTTTGCGCCAATTTTTCTGATGTGGCCGCCAGATCCCTCACGCCATCGGCCACGACAGCAAAGCCACGCCCCTGCTCTCCTGCCCTGGCCGCCTCGATTGAAGCATTGATCGCAAGCATCACAACATTTTTTGTGATCCGGGCAAAACTCTCATTTTCCTTTTTCAGGTCGTTATTATTGGCAAGGATGGTTTGCATCTCGTCATGCCACCGCTCGATGGTTTTAACAATACCAAGCAATGCCTCGATGTCATTCATAAGGGAGGTGTGATCGGACACCAGCGCCTCCCTTAAGGTTGAAATCCGTGCCTCATACTCACCATGTAAGTTGGAGTGGATTTCATCACGTTCCAGCAATACCTGCGTGGTGACGTCAGACAGCGCCATTTGGTGCGCCGCGTCTTGATCTGCCAACTTCTCACGAAGGCTGTCGATCTCGGCTTGCAATGCCTCGGTAGTTGCCCGGACCTCTTCTACTGGAACGTGACATGACATATCAGCGATAATCTTGTCGCGTTCTTCAAGTTTGCGTTGATTGGCCTTGCGCTCCGATTTCAATCTCAACCACAGCAGAAACACGCCCAGCACGACTCCTGCGAGAAACAATATCAGTGGAATAAAAATCAAATTCATCTCTATCAGCTAACCAGCTTCTTTACGGAAGCGATCACTGCGGGTCCATTGAAGGGTTTGACAATCCACCCCTTGATGCCAGCGACCTTTCCACGCTCCTTCATCGCCGGGCTGTTTTCGGTAGTCAGCATGATGATGCCGACGGTCGCGTTGTTTAAATCGCCCCTGATTTTCTCAGCCATGGTCAAGCCATCCATGTTGGGCATGTTCACGTCGCTAATGACGAGCTTGATCGATGGATCCGACTTCAGCTTATCCAGACCGTCCTTGCCATCGACCGCAGCAGCCACCGTCAGGCCGTTGGCCTTGAGAAAATCACACACTTCGTTACGGACGGTGCTGGAATCATCGACTACTAATATTTGCGCCATTTTTATTTTCTTTCCTAGTGTTATTCAAAAAAATCAAGGGATTAAAAAAGTTCGAGTTCACCGGCATCCACCAAGGACTCGACTGTGGGATTTTCCTTGAATTCTTCCGGTGACCAGCTCAGGTTAAAAACAAATCGCTGGTAGATCGATACGGGGGATGAGCCGCCATGCTCGCGTAGCGTGTATTTGAAACAAAGCTGCGGATCATCAGAGCCAAAAGATATGAAGCGCCTATGATGGTTGATGATGATAGGCACTTGTGTCTGCTGCGAGCCTTTGAGATCCTCATCGGGACCGACATAGCGGTTCTTGAACGAGCCCCAGATCATATTGGTGGCTTCACCCAATACATTGTTGAGCTCCCTGA
>DAIDAS010000430.1 GCA_027310505.1 bacterium | reverse complement strand
CGCCTGCATGATGGAACCAACATGCAATCCGCCACTCAAGACCAAATCTCATCATGTAGCGACAACCTGGGTCAAATGCCTGCTGCTCAGCCAAAGACCGAGGTCCCATGTCCTCCCAGGTGCCAGTCGTCGAGCAAACTCACCTACCAAAATCAACAGTTATTCTTAGCCACTAACAAACTCTATTTGAGGAAGCCCGTGTTGCTGATCTAAAGCGCTGTGAAGCGCTCTAAATCTGGTTTGCATAACGTTCAATTCAAGGAGTTTGTATATGAGAAACAAAACCTATATCGCTGCGGCAATCATTGCTGCAGCTATCAATGCACTGCCAATTATGGCTAAAGCGGCCGAGGCAATGTTGCAGGGCACTCTAAGCGACAGCATGTGCAAAGCCAACCATGCTGCCATGCTTAAAATGGGCCGATACGGTGCGACTGCTGCCAGTTGCATCAAGAAGTGCGCTGAGTCCGGCAGCAAAATCGTGCTAATCGAAAAAAGCACAAAGACTGCCTATGTCCTGCAAAATGCCGCTCAAGCCAAACCGCTCATCGGCAAAAACGTGAGCGTGATGGGGCACGTGATAATGGCAGCAAAGTCATCCATGTGCACCACATTCAGGCTTTATAAGCCTGGAGCAACCACTGCAAACGGTAACCGGGCGGGTCTGGTTTTCCAGGCCCGCTTTTGTTCGCTGGAACAACGAAAAAACGCAGACGTTCGAGGTACGTTTTATGAGCGCTCTCAAGTATTTGACCATCGCCACAATATTCATGATCGCAGTTAGCACAGCGCCCGTCTTAGCCGGTTATGGACACCAACGTCATCAGTTTTTCACCCGCACTTATCCTAATTTCAGCGCACGTAGTTATAACAAGCATGCAATACAAGCACAACAGCATGCGCTAAGGCGCACCCGCACGCCCAATTTGATGCGGTTGTACGTCTAACCGCAACAAGCACACAGAGCTTCGCACCACGCTCAAAGAGACACCATCACGCGGCCGATGATTATCTGGTATTAACACCTCTCAATAACCACGCGCATGCAAAAGAGCGTCCACCAGGCATCCAATGCCCAAAACGCCAAAAACAATAGCGTCGAGAAACAGATGCTGTTGAGACATGCCCAACAGCGGCGACGCAGTCAACTGCGTCGTCCAGGCTCCAGTTAAAGCGATCAAACTGATTACTAGAAACGCCCGACCAAGCCACGTAAAAAATGCAGCTTCTTTTCGTCGTTCCTTGCTCAGCAGAAATTCTTGCTGCTCTCGGTATGTTGGTTGTGATTGCATAATGTCGTCAAACTCCACCGGCCAAAAAATCTCATTGCTCGGTCAGTAGGACGTGCTCTGATCCATTAACCGTTCCGGGTAAAATGAACATCAACTATTCACGAGCCAACAAACCATGAACCTGAGCCAACTACTGGCTGACGCGATAAAACAAAGGATGATCGATTTCGAATCGCCGGAATGGCTTGATTTTGTGTTTGAACTCTTGAGACAAGAACCTGATGCGGATGAAGTACGGCTTGGCGGTCTATTGCTCGAGCAAAATGTTGACCATGTGACAATGAAACAAGCCATAGCAGATTTTGCTGAACTGAAGACATTATTCGCCAATATTTGCTGAGCATCAACGCAGGAAAGAGCTTCCATGCAAATTGCAGGAAGCTCTTCACCAGTTGCTCAAAGATTCATCAGCGTGAGCTTGCCGTTTGAGCCTGCCTCGTACACGAATCCGCGCACCGACGACAAACTTCAGCACATTGCATCATTTTCTCGTCATCGCCGAATTTCTCGCACATCTCAGCGCACTTCTGACAGATTTGCGCGCAAGCTCCGCATACAAGGGCGTGAAACTTGGAACCGCGCAGCATGAAATTAGCACTGGTCTGACAGATTTCGGCGCAGTCGCGAAGCAGCTTTATATGCTCCGGCTCGGTATGCTTATTGCCCTTCTCAAGACAATAAGTGAGGATCTCCGCGCAAATGCTGTGGCACTCTGTGCAGCTATTCAAGCATTGTTCGACTTCTTTGGTCATTGGAATTATGTGCATGTTGCACCTCCTTGATGAGCTAATTGGACTCCCTCTGCAGAACATCAGCTCTGCCAGTCTTTCTATTCAGGACCCAGTTTGACAGACGCAGTTGCTCTACATATTGTGTTTGCTATGGTCCATGCCGGGCATGTCCATTTTGCTGTGGTCCATGGCTGGTGCTTGTGTTTCGGGTCGAGGAGTTTTTCTTTTCGTACTGGACTGTTTGCGCTTTTGCACCGTCGTCTTCTTGCGTGTGCTCCTTGTGGACTTCTGCGAGCCTGCCCTGTTGCTCTTCTGCTGTCGAGGCTTGCTTGCATTGCCATGCATTTCATGACCGCCCGCAGGCGCACTAGAGCCTGGCTTCATTTGCATCTGTCCATGATCCATTTCTTGCCGCCCGGGCATTTGCATCTGCCCATGATCCATCCCGCCATGATCCATAGGCATCTCTGCCCCCTTAACCACCCTTCCCTGACGAACATCCGCCATAAGCCTGTCGTACTGATCGGGTGGAAGCACGCGTACTAGTGTCATCATCCCTTGCACCGATGCCGACCAGCCTGGCGCCAGGTAGTTGGTTTCGGGCTTAGCCACCGCTGCATCTGTAGGCATCATCATGAATGCATCTTGCGGATAGCCCGGTACTTTTCGCTCCGGTGATTGCCTTGATTTATCCTGATCCTGACCGATTGAATGAGATTGTGCCTGTTCGCGCTGGGCTGTCCCCATGCCGCGACCCATCCCTGGTCCAAGATTTTCAGCCAGAGCATGCCCCTCATTGACAATCCCCATGCCTTCCTCCATCCCCATGCCTGTATGCATGCCTTTTCCTACGTGTGACATGGGACCAACCATGGACGTCATGTTGTTCATCATGTGGTGCGGTAGATGACAGTGCAGCATCCAATCTCCCGGGTGAATAGCATCAAATTCAACATCTCGTGCCTGTGCTACGCCAACCAGCACAGTGTTGCCCGGAAACCAGGCTGACTTCGGGATTCTCCCGCCTTCTGTGCCCGTGACATAAAACTGGTTGCCGTGAATGTGAATAGGGTGATGGTCCATGCCCAGGTTCACCATGCGGATGCGCACGCGATCGCCAAGCCGCACAATCATCGGTGTCGTCGCCGGCCCGGCTTTGCCGTTAAACGTCAACCAGTTAAATTCCATCGACATGGAATTTGGGATAGAGTTATTCGGCAATACCGCATATTCCTGCAAAATAATCCCGAAGTCCTTCTGCACAGCCGGTTGGTACGGCGCTTTTGGGTGAATAATGAAAAGCCCAATCATTCCCATCATCTCCTGCATGGCGCCATGCGAGTGATAGAAGAACGTACCGTTTTGATTTAGCGTGAACTCGTAGACAAAGGATTCACCTGGCTTCACAGGCGGCTGGCTGATGAAAGGCACCCCATCCATGTTCACCGGCACTTCCAAACCATGCCAGTGCACGGTTGTTTCCTCCGGTAGACTGTTGTGAAAGATAATGCGCACGCGATCGCCTTCGTTGACCTCAATTGTCGGTCCTGGAGATGTGCCGTTATATCCCCAGATCGTCACAACCTTGGCCGGCATCATGCCATTTTCAGGCATCAACTCCCGCTTAACCACCTCCGCCGTCAAGTGAAAAACCTTGACGCCATTTTCCACAGTCCAGGGAAGCTTTGGAACATCTGGGGTAATGACAGGGACATTAGTTGCCTGACGATGGCGTCCCACGTCGGTCTTGGGTGGTGGCCCCGACTTTTTTGTTGTCGGTGGTGATACTGTATTTGGTGGCATGGCGTGCTGCATTCCTGCATGTCCTTCATGCTGTGCATAAGCACAGCTGCCTGAAATCGAAAGAAATACAAGGGTATAGACCGCCATGATTCTCTTGCTGATAGTGACGTAAGCTTGCATATTCCTATTACTCATTCCTGTGGACTGACTACGTTATCGATCAAATTGGCGCTGCCTTGTGAGCCTGACCGCACCCCTGTCATCTCAACACGCTGGACGGAGCCCCCCTCCAGCGTTAAGCTAGGCGCATCGAGTCCGCCTGTGAGCAAGAACCCCTCAAGCTCGGTGGCGCTTTTTCTAAAATCGACAATGGCGTTTATGTATTGCTTGCGCACTTGTGCCATGGTGCGCTGGGCAATCAAAACTTGCGGATAAGCTGCGGACATCTTTTTGAACTGCGCAAGATAAAGCTGGAAAGCCTCATCTGCCTTTGGCAGCACCACTGTCCGATAACGCTGCACGGCATCAAGCGCGTTATTGTAATTGCGCACTGATTCTGTGAAACGCGCTCCTATTGCCAATCGTATGCGATTGAGCTCGGTTTCAGCGTATACCACTTGCGCGCGCGCCGCGGCTATGCCGCCTTGATTCCGGTTCCAGATAGGCAAATTCATGCCTGCCTGTACCGCTACCTCCAGTCCTGCCCGGCCCTTCACCTCACCATCCAAGGTCTCCAGAGGTTCCGTGCTATACCCCAAACCACCGCGCAGAAATAGATCTGGTATTGGTTCTGCCTTAGCCCGAACGAGTACAGCACGTGCACGTTCCAGTTGAGCTTCCGCGCTCTTCACTTCCGGACTTTGACTTAGAAGCCTGTTCAAAGCCTGATCTTCGTCTAAAAGCCCAATTTGGTCTTCCAGCCTGCCTTCTAAACGGGTCAAGGGTATGCCGGGCCGTCCGATGACACGAACTAGCGCCTGCCACGTCTGTTTCAGATTGTTCTTTGCCACGACCAGGTCATGGCGCACTTGCTCAGTTTCGACCTCTGACTCAAGAAAATCGGGACGATCTGCTTGTCCGACATTGAACAGCTCGGATGTCGTTTGCGTGGCATCCTGGGCAATTTTCACCAGCTGGCTCTCAAGCTCAACTTGCTGTTGAGCTCCCAGGGCTTGATAAAAAAGCAAACGAATTGTGTTTAAAACACGAATGCGCTGCGCGTTTGCTTGAATCTCACCAATGAGAGCCTCTTTCTCGTATATACGCCGGCTCTTTTTAAGTTTGCCGCCAAGCACGATTGTTTGCTCAATGAAGCCGAAGTGCTCGCTCCTTTGATTGAAATATCTCGCACTCCTGCCAATTGGCCACTCAACTCCTTCGAAACCAACCACTGGATTGGGCCACAAACCTGCCTGTTTGGCTCTGCCGCGTGCTGCTCTAATGGCCGCGTTGGCTTGTATAAGCGTGGGATTGCTCTCTTCGGCCATCCGCTCCAGATCAGCAAGCGTGAAGCTGACCGTGCCACGCAATTGCGGGGCTGTTGTACCTTGAGCCGACTGCTCGGCTGGACCAACTTGGGCCAACGCATTACTTTGAGTTTCCTTGGCCAACGCATAAGGGCAAGTCACAAGGACAAGACTTGCCAATAGAGGTTGTATAAGAACCGCTCTGAAACTCATTCTTGCTTAACTCCGTTCTCACTTCGCCACAAGCACAAAATCGCACCGATTGCCGCCAGACCGACCAAAGAGAGCGGTGCCAAAACTGGCGCTACCTGCTCTTCATCAGCTTCTTCAAGATGTCCTGGCTCCTTAAAATCGGTAGCCACAATGCCAACGACTTTCTCTAACGGTTTACCTTTCGCGTGAAACCAGAAGCCCAGGCTGCCCACTACAGCCAGTTCGATGAAGCACAATGCCAGAAGCTTGCGCCCAAATTTCTTGAAGAAGATCATGCATACTGGCCCTAACACGGACATAAAGAGCAGGTAAACAACCGGTATCCACGATTGCCACTTCTCGGCCAGCACTACCCGATGCTCGAAGCGAATTTCGACAACCAGTATGAAGAGCCCGCCCAGCACCAGCCAAAGTAAGATCTTCTGGATTGCCTCAGGTCTTTGCAGTAACTGTCTTGCAGATGCCATCCCAGCTACTGGGCTTTCACGGAGTGCACATGAATAACCTTTGTATTGTCGTCAATGTGTCCCGTCACAGCTACTGCCTTGCCAGCATATTTGTTTACGCTCTTGGGGTTGCTTAGGCTGTATATAACATTGTTTTTCTTATCTACTAAGACGGCTTTGTTCCCTTGCTTCCAGCATGCCTTTGTGCACGAAGCGTCATCTTTGCCATGCCCGCTCTTGATCATCGCCGAATGATCCGACTTGCACATGCTGTCGCTGATGACACCACTAACGGTGCCAGAGCGCACGGTCTGCTTATCCTTATTTGAGTGGTGTTCTTCTTCACCGTGGGCTAAAGCGCTCGGTGCGACTATATAAATTGACACCGCCAACGTAATAATAGATCTTCTCATCATGCACATCCTTCCTTGGACCGCCAATCGCTATCTTCATGTCAAACGCGTATTTTCTCTTCATTGCAACGGTATATGCAAGTCGGGGAAACCCCTAAAAATAGGGCTTCTCCGGCGATTTTGCAAAACAAAATCCTCGTCCTTGTTTTGCGCAAAGACGAATCGAAACTAAGTAATTCTGTTATTCTTCGCTCGCTTGTTCTTCCTCCTGTTCTAGACGGTTCACTCTTTCAACTACCGCGCAGCAATTGAATGGACGTGATTCACTTTCGTCTGCGGATCAATGTGTCCGTTGACCACAACGTTCTTTCCTGCATGCTCCTTGAGTTTTTGGTCGGACAGGGAATAAACTTGCCCGCCTGAATCTACAAGAACATACTTGGAGCCGCTCTCTACACACTTTTGCGTGCAGGCGACCGGGTCTTTGCCAAGTTCACCCATACCTTGGTGATCCGACTTGCACATACTGTCGCTAATGACACCGGATATGGTGCCTTCATAAACTTTGCCATCACTCGGCTGATTTCCAGTAACAGGACCACTCTCCGCTGTCTTGCTGGATTGTTGTCCGCCTCGTTCGGTTGCCTGCTCGCTCTGACCACAACCTGCAAGCGCTATCAAGCATGCGGCCATCAAAATGCTCATCTTTCTATTCACGTTCACTCCTCCTTGTCTGTTTTAGATATTGCCGCTGGCCCAGGTCAGGCGTGCCTGCGCCAAGCGGTACTGGTAAATTGCTTCCAAGAGAGCAAGGCGAGCCTGGTACAGTTTCACGCCAGCTTCGAAGGCTTCAAGGGCGATGGATTTGCCTACCTCGTATCTCTTCTGAAAGAGCCTTTGATCTTCCTCCGCAGAAGTAACCTGACTCTTCGCCAGCTCGACGTTGCGTCCGGCAAGCTCAAGATCAATCCAGGACTGCCAGATCTCTTGCTGGACCTTCAGCTTCGTGTCCTTCTTCGCCACTTCCGCCTGTTTAATTGCGACACCTGCAGCTTTAATCAGGTTTAGATGCACTCCAGACTCAAAAATCGTCCAACTGCCAATCACGCTTACAAAGCCGCCTGAGCGACCTCCCACGGTTCCATCCACTCCAGGTGTCACGCCTGTAGCGTTGCTTCCCACTGCAAACAGATTCACTTGTGGCAAGATTTGGCTCCAAGCAACAATGCGCCTGGCTCGCATCTCTTTGATCTTTTCATTGGCCTGCTCTATTTCCGGTCTGTTCCTTGCTGCATCGGCCAGATAGG
>DAIDAS010000428.1 GCA_027310505.1 bacterium | reverse complement strand
ACGAATGGCCATGCACTATCAGACAGGCAAGCCACGCAACTAGCCGACCCTTTTCAACACCAGGTTGGCGATGGCGTGTCCAGCGACTTCATACATGTTTCGAACGGATTCCACGAAAGGGTAATCGTTCAAGTCAAGGCTCCCGACCCCGCTTGAAATTTCGATGATCACCCAAGACGGCCGGTATCCGGTGTGATCAATAAGGTCATTCAGGGCCTTGATATCTTCGCCCTCAACATCCAGCGCATTGAAATCATCCTGCAATCCCTGTATCAAAAAAGGGTTTGCCTCGATCAGGATTCCTTTCCAATTCCAGAACTTTATCAAATCGTAGGAGTTTGAACGCTCCCTCCCCCGCGCGCCGACATCCACGATCATGTGATTTTTAACGGCGCCACTGACTAGGCTCTTGATTAGCAGTTCCACCTCACCCCATTGTGAGTGGTCATTAAAAAATGGTGTTTCCCGCTCTGCCAAGTGGGTTCTGAGGAACAGATCAGCCTTGCCCTTGAATTCTTCCGACCCCAGGAATCGCCGAATCAAATCTTCCACATCACCGGTACGACGAAGAAATTCTGCATTGATACGCAGCCACTCATCATCCGGCTCACGAAGAACCGGAGCGGTAATGGAATCTGTCAGATAATTCCCGATACCGTTTGGATTAGCAGATTCGTTATAATAGCCGGACGTTGCCACGGCAACGTATGAAATGGTACTCGCAGCGTATGCTTGGAAAGCTGGCCCGCTCTCGCTGGACTGCATCCGCGAAACTTCCGGGGCCTTACTTGATTTGAATTCTTTCACCAAATGGTTGCCTCAGCATGATAGCCCTCACCATCAACGGCAATGCCCGCACCTTTGACGCCACCGACTTCACGGTGGCGCAACTGGTCAGCCAAATGGGCCTGGAAGGCAAGCGCATCGCCATTGAGCGCAATGGCGAGATCGTGCCGCGCGGCGCATTTGCAGAAACATCATTATGTTCCGGCGACAAGCTGGAAATCGTCGGCGCTGTCGGCGGAGGATAAGGAAAAAATGGATTCACTGGTTATTGCCGGCAAGGCATACAACTCCCGATTGCTGGTCGGCACCGGCAAATACAAGGATTTTGATCAGACGCGCGCAGCGCTCGACGCGAGTGGTACGGAAATCGTCACCGTCGCCATCCGCCGCACCAACATCGGCCAGAACGCGGGCGAGCCTTCGCTGCTCGATTTCGTTCCGCCGGAACAGTTCACTTACCTGCCCAACACCGCAGGCTGCTATACCGCGGATGACGCCGTACGCACCCTGCGGCTGGCACGCGAACTGCTGGATGGCCACAAGCTGGTCAAGCTGGAAGTGCTGGGCGACCCGCATACGCTGTACCCGAACGTGATCGAAACCATTGCCGCCGCCAAGACCTTGGTGAAGGAGGGTTTCGATGTCATGGTCTACACCTCTGACGACCCCATCATCGCCAAACAACTGGAAGATATCGGCTGCTGCGCGGTGATGCCGCTGGCATCGTTGATTGGTTCCGGCATGGGCATCCTCAACCCGTGGAACCTGCAGATCATCCGCGACACCATCAAGGTGCCGGTACTGGTGGATGCCGGCGTCGGTACCGCCTCGGATGCGGCCATCGCCATGGAACTGGGTTGCGATGGCATCCTGATGAATACCGCCATCGCCGGGGCAAACAACCCGGTTCTGATGGCGTCCGCCATGAAGAAAGCGGTTGAAGCCGGGCGCGAAGCCTTTCTGGCCGGGCGCATGCCGAAAAAACTGTACTCGGCATCCCCCAGCTCCCCCACCACAGGCCTGATCAGCCAGGGCGCGTAAACACCAGGAGCCATTATGCCCACGCACAAACACTACGAATTCTCGGTCTCCGTCGAAACAGCGTTTGTGCCGGAGCAGTCGGATGAAGCGCAAAACCGCTTCGTATTTGCCTACACCATCGTCATCACCAACACCGGTAGCATCCCGGCGCAACTGATCAGCCGTCACTGGGTCATTACCGATGGCAACAATGAAGTACAGGAGGTACGCGGCCTGGGGGTGGTCGGCGTACAGCCGTTGCTGCAGCCAGGGGAACATTTCCAGTACACCAGTGGCACCGTCCTCACCACGCCGGTCGGCACCATGCGTGGCAGCTACCAGATGACGGCCGAGGACGGCACGCAATTCGATACGCCTATCCCCGCTTTTACGCTTTCCATGCCTCGCGTATTGCACTGATGTCGCTCAGATTCAGTTACACGCTGATCGCCCCGTTCTACGACCTCGCCATCCGGCCTGCCTTTGACAAGGTCAGGCAGAACACTCTGCTTGATTTCCCGTCCGGCGGACGTGTACTGGTAGGGGGCATCGGCACCGGCCTCGACCTCCCTTTCCTGCCGCGCGACAACCACTATGTCGGCATCGACCTGACGACCGCCATGCTGCGTCAGTCGCAAGGCCGGCGCGATGGACTGGACCTGAACCTCGTGCAGGGCGATAGCCAGCGCCTGCCTTTTGCAGACGCCAGCTTCGACCACGCGCTGTTGCACCTGATCCTGGCCGTCGTGCCCAACCCGGAGCAATGCCTGGCGGAAACCGCCCGCGTACTGAAGCCGGGCGGAACATTGCAGGTACTGGACAAGTTCCTGCGCCCCGACGAACGGGCGCCGCTGCGTCGCACGCTGAACGTGCTGCTGCGCCACGTCGCCACCCGCACCGATGTCGTGTTCGAGCACACACTGGCGCGAGTGCCGTCTCTCAAGATCATTTCAGACGAACCGCTGCTGGGTGGCGGCTGGTTTCGTTGCATACGTTTGGAGAAATGCGCGTGAAGTACATCCACATCCTGCTGCCGCTTGTATTTGCAGCCTGTGCCGAGCAACCTGTCAAACCCGCCGCCATGAAACCGGCGGCGCCAGCAGCAACCATCCCGGTACCGCCAACAGCGGCATCACAAGCCTGCATTTGCGAGCCGACGGAAACGCTGCCACCACTGCAGATCCCCGATGTCGAACGCTATGAACCACCGACACCGGCCAAACCGGGCGAAGCTCCCAAGGGAACGGAGTACGGCCTGCTCCGCTTAGCCGACTGGGACAGCCTGCCCGGTTTCGAGCAGGATAATCTCGTCGCGGCCTGGGGCCCGCTGAAACAAAGCTGCAGCGTACTGAAAAAACAGGAAACATGGCGCGCCGCTTGCGAAGCGATGGTGCAAAGCACCGCGCCAACCAGCGAATCCATCCGCGCCCTGCTGCGCGAACACTTCACTCCTTACCAGGTGACCAACCCGGACGGCAGCGATACCGGCCTCATCACCGGCTACTACGAACCGCTGCTCAAGGGCAGCCGGACTCGTAGCGAACGCTACCGCTACCCGCTCTACACGCGACCGGACGACCTGGTAAGCATCGAACTGGGCACGATCTACCCCGAGCTTGCCAGCCGCCGGTTGCGCGGCAAGATGAATGGCAACAAGATCACGCCCTATTACAGTCGGGGCGAGATCGAAGTGATCCAATCACCGCTCGCCGGCAAGGAGCTACTATGGGTGGACGACATCGTCGACCTGTTTTTTTTGCAAATTCAGGGCTCCGGCATCATCAAGCTGGATAACGGCGACAGCCTGCATGTCGGATATGCCGACCAGAATGGCCAGCCCTACCAGTCTATCGGCAAGGTGCTGATCGACAAGGGCGAACTGACTGCAGACAAGGCCTCGATGCAGGGCATCAAGGAATGGGGAAGGCGCAATCTGGACAAGCTGCGCGATTTATTGAACAGCAACCCCAGCTACGTATTCTTCCGCGAGCTCCCCAACGGCCTGGGCGGCCCACTGGGTGCACTGGGCGTGCCTATTGCCGCGGAGCGCAGCCTGGCGGTCGATCCGCGCTACGTTCCGCTCGGTGCGCCGGTATTCCTCAACACCACCTTCCCCAACAGCAGCAAACCCCTGCAACGGCTGATGCTGGCGCAGGACACCGGCGGCGCCATCAAGGGCGCGGTGCGGGCGGACTTATTCTGGGGAACGGGGCTGGAGGCGGGGCGTCAGGCCGGTGCCATGAAGCAGCGTGACAGCCGGATGTGGGTGTTGCTGCCCAAGGGGTTCGTACTGAACGGCAACGGCAAGTAGCCGCTACAAATGGAAACGGGGGCTTGCGCCCCCGTCTGTCTGACTTTGCGACCGATTAACGGTTGCAGACGTACATCGTCACTTCAAAGCCAAAACGCATTTCGGTCACTTGGGGCTTGGTCCACATGGTCAATCTCCTTATCTAAAGTTAACTTTCGTTTACTTCAACGATCGAGCGTACCGCTCTGAAATCATTGACGCCATTGTGCGCCCGGAATTCCTCAACCCCTCTGATCGAAGTCATGAATACGACCTAATGATTTTCATGAATTGCAGCGGGACGGAGCCTGAAAAATGCCAGCAGGCTGATCGCCACCAGCACGACAGCCCCAAACATGGTCGCCGACTGTACGACCGGCACCCCTCCGCGATCCATCGCCGTGTACAAGCTCACGAGGCACAGCATGGCAAAGTTCTCAAAGAAGTTCTGTACCGCCACCGCATGTCCCGCACCCACTGTCTCATGGCCGCGCTCCTGCAGCAGGGCGTTGAGCGGCACCACATAGAAGCCGCCACACGCTCCCACCAGCACCAGTAGCGCGATTGCGGCGTAAAGACTGGTCGTGTGGGCAAAAATAACGATGACCAGGCCAATCAGGATGCCAGCCGGC
>DAIDAS010000423.1 GCA_027310505.1 bacterium | reverse complement strand
GTTCCTTGCCTGCCTGATCTGGGCTTCCGCCTGATGCAGGCTGGCTTCCAGTGCGGCTGTATCCATGCGGGCAACGCGCTGGCCGGCCTGAACATCATCCCCTTCTCGCACCAGCACCTCCTTGAGGCGCCCGGCCTGCTTGGCGGAAACATTGACTTCGGTGGCCTCGATACGGCCATTGCTGGAAGCGAAAGCTTCCATGACGCTCGGCCTTTGCGCGTGTTTCCAGGCAAAAAAACCCGCAGCGACAATTGCTAATGCGATGGTGGGCACAATCCACCTTGAGGAGGATCCGGCCGTCATGCGAACCTTTCGTGGCAATAAAAACTCATCATAGCTTTTAATTGATGGTTCAATCCATCATGGCAGCGACCCTGTGAGAAAAGGTCGATATAGGCCTGTTGCCGGATAGGCAAATCGGCTTCAATTCTTCACATTGCTACCACGTAGGTGCAACATAATTATCCTTGGATTTTTTTCTGGAGCGCATATGGATCCTCAATTGCTGAAAGCGAGCCCCGTGGCATCGCCATGGGTCAGGCGATTTGCCGTCGCCGGGCTGACAGCCATGGCATCCTGTGCCGCTGCTCAGGATGCGGCCGACTGTGCAGGGCTTACAGACGATGCGCTCCGCCTTGCCTGTTACGACAAGCTGTTTCGTGGCGAGCATCATGACCCATACAATCTGGGAACCCAGCCGGAAGACCCTTTAACGTCAGACCCTCTCGATACCGCTGAATCAAGCCGCGACAGTGACGACTTCAGGGCAAGCGAGCCGGCAAGCGCGTTGACCAGATTCTGGGAACTGTCGCCCGAGACCAAAGGCGACACTTTCACCGTGCGCACGCACCTGCCCAATTTCGTGATGCCACTGCACTACACCTCCAGCATCAACCGTTCGCCCAGCAGCCCGACGCGCCAGCACGACACGCTGCATACGCACTATCGTCCGGTCGAAGCCAAAATACAGATTTCGCTACGCTCCAAAATCGTCGAGGATTTTTTGCTGCCGAACGCCGACCTGTGGTTCGCCTATACGCAACGTTCGTTATGGCAGGTCTGGGATCACGACGACTCAGCGCCATTCCGCAGCACCGACTACCAGCCCGAGGCAATCTACGTGATTCCGGTACCGCAGCGCCTGGCGGAACTGTCGAATGGCTGGCATTGGCGCATGGTGCAACTGGGACTGGCACACCAGTCCAACGGGCAGAGCAACCCCTTGTCGCGCAGCTGGAACCGGATATATGCCGGAACCGGTTTCGAACGGGGCGATATTGCATTGCAGCTACGGTTGAATCATCGCTTGAGGGAATCGGGCAACAACGACAACCCTGACCTGACCCATTACATCGGCAATACCGAGGTCCTGGCCTCATGGCTGCCGGGGCAGGCGACGACATCGCTGCTATGGCGCACCCACCCGGGTTATCTGAGCCGCGGCTCGCTCCAACTGGATTTGACCTATCCGGTATACAGTAGCCAGCCGGAGGGGCTGCGCTGGTACGTGCAACTTTTTACCGGGTATGGAGAAACGCTGCTCGATTACAACCATCGACAGTCCAGCATTGGGTTTGGCTTGTCCTTGTTCCAGTTCTGATCGGGCACCCGACCTTGAACAACCGCCCTTCGGGGCGGATGTTTTTCATATGAGTGCCGTGCTGATCGTCTTGAATCCTTGGCGATAATGCGAGGCAAGACCGTCTGCCGTTTGCTGAAGCCGCATGGGGTCGGTCGTCAGGGCATGGCAAATTCCTTGGGAGATCTCGTTCACTTTCACGGTGGCGGGCATGCCGGCCACTTCCCAGGTAGCGGCAAAAGCAGCCTGCTTGCCGGGCTGCCTGGCCTGTTCCGAATGGACCAGATTGATGCGCGGCAACGCGAACGCCATGGCGATGATCCTGCCATGCAGGCT
>DAIDAS010000421.1 GCA_027310505.1 bacterium | reverse complement strand
CCCGATACACCGGGGCATTCCTCATGAAACGCTCTCGTACAAGCAAAGCCTGGATGCAGGAACACGTCAATGACGCGTTCGTCAAACGCGCCAACAAGGAAGGCTATCGCGCTCGCGCCGCTTACAAACTGATGGAAATCGACGACCGCGACAAGCTGATCAAGCCCGGCATGACAGTAGTGGACCTGGGCGCAACCCCCGGCAGTTGGTCGCAAGTGGCAATGGAGCGCCTCAAGGATAACGGTCGCGTGTTTGCACTGGACCTGCTGGAAATGCAGCCCCTGCCCGGCGTGACCTTTCTGCAGGGCGACTTCACCGAGGAATCGGTGCTCGCGCAATTCGAAAAAATGCTGGATGGCAAGCCGGTAGACCTTGTAATTTCCGACATGGCCCCCAATATGAGTGGCATTAGCACCATCGACCAGGCCAAGGTGGCCTATCTGGCGGAGCTGGCGCTGGATTTTTCGCTGCGCTGGCTGAAACCGGGCGGCAGCTTCCTGGTCAAAGTTTTCATTGGCGAGGGGTTCGATGACATCGTGCGCGCCATGCGGGAAGGCTTCCAGAGCGTCGTCACCCGAAAACCCAAAGCTTCACGCGACCGCAGCAGCGAGGTCTATCTGCTGGGACTGAAACGCAAGTCCTGAAATCGGTTTAGAATGCAATTGATAGATTTCCCCTAGGATAAGGAACGGGATTTTGAACAACATCGTAAAAAATATTGCCATCTGGCTGATCGTCGCATTGGTGCTGATGACGGTCTTCAACCAGTTCGGCATGAAGCAGATCAGCGACAAGCAGGTGGTCTATTCCCAGTTCATTTCCGAGGTCAAGCAAGGGCGCATCGCCAAGGTCACGATCGACGGTCGCGTGCTGCGCGGCGTTACGACCGATGGCAAGCACTTCAACACCTATGCGCCATCCGACCCTTGGCTGGTTTCCGACCTGCTCAAGAACAGCGTTGTCGTTGAAGCCAAACCGGACGAAGAACCATCGCTGCTGATGAACATTCTCGTTTCATGGGGCCCCATGCTGCTGCTGATCGGCGTATGGGTATTCTTCATGCGACAGATGCAGGGCGGCGGCAAGGGCGGTGCCTTCTCGTTCGGCAAGAGCAAGGCGCGCATGCTGGATGAGAACAGCAACCCGGTCACCTTCGCCGATGTCGCCGGTTGCGACGAAGCCAAGGAAGAAGTGGGCGAACTGGTCGAATTCCTGCGCGACCCATCCAAGTTCCAGAAACTGGGCGGGCGTATTCCGCGCGGTGTGCTCATGGTCGGCAACCCGGGAACCGGCAAGACCTTGCTGGCCCGCGCCATTGCCGGCGAAGCCAAGGTGCCGTTCTTCAGCATCTCCGGTTCCGACTTCGTCGAAATGTTCGTCGGCGTGGGCGCCGCACGCGTGCGCGACATGTTCGAGCAGGCCAAGAAAAATGCGGCCTGCATCATCTTCATCGACGAAATCGACGCCGTCGGCCGCCAGCGCGGCGCCGGCCTCGGTGGCGGCAACGACGAGCGTGAACAGACACTGAACCAGCTGCTAGTGGAAATGGATGGCTTCGAAGGTAGCGTGGGCGTGATCGTCATCGCCGCCACCAACCGTCCGGACGTACTCGACCCGGCCCTGTTGCGCCCCGGCCGTTTCGACCGCCAAGTCGTGGTGCCGCTGCCGGACATTCGCGGTCGCGAGCAGATTCTCATGGTGCACATGCGCAAGGTGCCGATCGCGCCCGATGTGCAGGCTGACATCATCGCACGCGGCACCCCGGGTTTTTCTGGCGCCGACCTCGCCAACCTGGTCAACGAAGCGGCCCTGTTCGCCGCGCGTGGCAACAAGCGCCTGGTGGACATGGAAGACTTCGAGCGCGCCAAGGACAAGATCATGATGGGCGCCGAGCGCCGCAGCATGGTGATGAGTGAAGAAGAAAAGCGCAACACGGCCTATCACGAATCCGGCCATGCGGTGGTCGCCAAGCTGCTGCCCAAGGCCGATCCCGTGCATAAAGTCACGATCATTCCGCGCGGCCGCGCGCTGGGCGTGACCATGCAATTGCCGGAAGAAGACCGCTACGCCTACGACCGCGAATTCCTGATGAACCGCATCGCCATCATGTTCGGTGGCCGTATCGCGGAAGAAATTTTCATGAACCAGATGACCACTGGCGCTTCCAACGACTTTGAGCGTGCCACCCAGCTGGCCCGCGACATGGTCACGCGCTATGGCATGTCCGACGCACTGGGCCCCATGGTGTATGGCGAGAACGAAGGCGAGGTATTCCTCGGCCGCTCCGTCACCACACACAAAAATCTGTCGGAAGCCACCATGCAGCAAGTGGATGCGGAAATCCGCCGTATCATCGACGAGCAATACGCCTTGGCGCGCAAGCTGCTGGAAGACCATCGCGACAAGGTCGAGGCCATGACCGCCGCGCTGCTGGAATGGGAAACCATCGATGCCGAGCAGATCGACGACATCATGGCCGGCCGTGCGCCGCGGCCACCCAAGCCGAGCCAGAGCAAACCGACGACGACGCCTCGCAACGACGAACCTTCGGCACCTGCCGAGGTGTCCACAAAGCCGGCCCAAGAAACCTGATAGATTAAAGAGGCCCGGGACTTTCTTGGGCCCCGATCCCTTAAATGCTTTTCTCTTGCGGCAAACACCAGCTTGACCTCTCCCGCCCTGTGGTGATGGGCATCGTCAACGTCACACCAGATTCTTTTTCCGATGCCGGCAAATTCTCCGCCGCCGATGCCGCAATTGCGCATGGACTGGCACTGACAGCGCAAGGGGCAGGAATCCTCGACATCGGCGGAGAATCCACCCGACCCGGCGCGACGCCGGTGCCGCTGCAGGAGGAACTTCGCCGAGTCATCCCTGTTATCGAGGCCCTGTCAGACCAGGCGGGCGTGCCCGTTTCCGTCGATACCTACAAGCCTGAAGTCATGCGCGCGGCCATTGCCGCAGGCGCTTCCATCATCAACGATGTCTTCGCCCTGCAGGAACCCGGCGCACTGGAAGCCGTGGCCGCGAGCGATGCGGGCGTATGCTTGATGCATAGCCAGGGCACACCGCAAACCATGCAGGCC
>DAIDAS010000412.1 GCA_027310505.1 bacterium | reverse complement strand
GTCTAGGGCCGCTGGTCCTGATTGCCTTGGGCTTCAGCGGGGCATGGATCGGCAACCTGACGGTGCTGGAACCCTATCGTCCCATCTTTATCGGTGCAGCGCTGGTCGCGCTGTTCTTTGCCTGGCGGCGCATCTACCGGCAGGCAGCCGCCTGCAAACCGGGGGACGTGTGCGCGATTCCCCAGGTGCGAGCAACTTACAAGCTCATTTTCTGGGTCGTGGCTGCGCTGGTGCTGGTCGCGCTCGGATTTCTCTACGTCGTGCCATTTTTCTATTAACCCACAGGAGTTCGTCATGAAAAAACTGTTTGCTTCCCTCGTTCTCGTTGCCGTTGCTGCCCCCGTGTGGGCCGCCACCCAGACCGTCACGCTGTCTGTACCGGGCATGACCTGCTCGGCCTGCCCGATCACCGTCAAGAAGGCTATTTCCAAGGTCGAAGGCGTCAGTAAAGTTGACGTGACCTTCGAGAAACGCGAAGCCGTCGTCACCTTCGATGATGCCAAGACCAGCGTGCCGAAGCTGACCAAGGCAACCGAGGATGCGGGCTACCCATCTTCACTCAAGAACTAACCATGAAAGACCCGAAGACACTGCTGCGGGTCAGCGTTATTGGCACGGTTCTCGTGGCGCTATGTTGTTTCACACCCGTACTGGTCATTCTGCTCGGGGTGGTCGGTTTGTCCGCTCTAACCGGTTATCTGGACTATGTATTGCTGCCTGCGCTGGCGATTTTCATCGGCTTGACCATCTACGCCATCCAGCGAAAACGCCAAGCCGATGCTTGCTGCACCCCGAAATTCAATGGAGTAAAAAAATGACAGAAATCACCGTGAATGGCATGACCTGCACAACCTGCGCCACCCATGTCAAAGATGCTTTGGAAAAGATTCCCGGCGTGAATGCCGCTGTGGTGTCCTATCCCGAAAGCCGCGCACAGGTCATGGCGGATACAGCAGTGAGTCAAGACCAAATTCTGGCCGCCATTGCCGCATTGGGTTATCAAGGCTCGATCCGGGTTGGTGATTTCAAAGATGAAACAAAACCCCGTGATGCACTTGCGGATGCCGGTTTGCACATCGCTGTCATCGGCAGCGGCGGAGCTGCAATGGCGGCAGCGCTGAAGGCCGTCGAGCAAGGCGCAAAGGTCACGCTGATCGAACGCGGCACCATCGGTGGCACTTGCGTCAATATTGGCTGCGTGCCGTCCAAGATCATGATCCGCGCCGCCCATATCGCCCATCTGCGCCGTGAAAGCCCGTTCGACGGCGGGATCAAAGCGTCTGTGCCGGCAATTGATCGCAGCAAACTACTGGCCCAGCAGCAGACCCGCGTCGATGACCTGCGCCACGCCAAGTACGAAGGCATCCTGGACGGCAACCCGGCCATCACCGTGCTGCATGGCGAAGCCCGGTTCAAGGACGACCAGCGCCTGACCGTCCGTTTGAACGAGGGTGGCGAGCGCGTCGTGGCGTTTGACCGCTGCCTGGTCGCCACAGGGGCCAGCCCGGCCGTGCCGCCGATTCCGGGCTTGAAAGAGTCCCCCTACTGGACTTCCACCGAAGCGCTGGTCAGCGATGCGATTCCCGAACGCCTGGCCGTGATCGGCTCCTCGGTCGTGGCGCTGGAACTGGCGCAAGCCTTTGCCCGCCTGGGTAGCCAGGTCACGATCCTGGCGCGCCGCACACTGTTCTTCCGCGAAGACCCGGCCATCGGCGAGGCTGTCACAGTCGCCTTCCGGGCCGAAGGTATCGAGGTGCTGGAACACACGCAAGCCAGCCAAATCACCCATGTGGACGGCGAATTCGTGCTGACCACGGGGCACGGCGAAGTGCGTGCCGACAAGCTGCTGGTCGCTACCGGTAGGACGCCGAACACGCGCAGCCTGGCATTGGAAGCGGCGGGGGTCGCCGTCAATGCGCAGGGTGCCATCGTCATCGACAAAGGCATGCGCACGAGTAGTCCGCACATCTATGCTGCCGGTGATTGCACTGACCAGCCGCAATTTGTCTATGTCGCGGCTGCGGCTGGTACGCGCGCGGCCATCAATATGACCGGCGGCGAAGCGGCGCTCGACCTTACCGCGATGCCTGCCGTGGTGTTCACCGACCCGCAAGTGGCCACCGTAGGCTACTCAGAGGCAGAGGCACACTTGAAGGGCATCGAAACCGACAGCCGCACGCTCACGCTCGACAACGTGCCGCGTGCGCTGGCCAACTTCGACACACGCGGCTTTATCAAGCTGGTCATTGAGGAAGGCAGTCGGCGGCTCATTGGCGTGCAGGCAGTGACCCCGGAAGCGGGCGAACTGATCCAGACGGCGGTACTCGCCATCCGCAACCGGATGACCGTGCAGGAACTGGCCGACCAGTTGTTCCCCTACCTGACGATGGTCGAGGGATTGAAGCTCGCGGCGCAGACCTTCAGCAAGGACGTGAAGCAGCTTTCGTGCTGCGCCGGGTGAAGAAAAGGAGGGGTTCAATGAGCGCCTACACAGTGTCCCGGCTGGCCCTTGAGGCCGGGGTGAGCGTGCATATCGTGCGCGACTACCTGCTGCGCGGCTTGCTGCGGCCGGTCGCATGCACCACGGGCGGCTACGGCTTGTTCGATGACGCCGCCTTGCAACGGCTGTGCTTTGTGCGGGCCGCCTTTGAAGCGGGTATCGGACTGGACGCACTGGCGCGGCTATATCGGGCGCTGGATGCTGCGGACGGTGACGGCGCATCTGCACAGCTTGCCGTGCTGCGTCAACTCGTCGAACGCCGGCGCGAGGCGCTGGCCAGCCTCGAAGTGCAGTTGGCCGCCATGCCAACTGAACCAGCACAGCAAGCGGAAGGTTTTTCATGAACAGCCCCGAGCGCCTGCCGTCTGAGACGCATAGACCAATCACCGGCTACCTGTGGGGCGCGCTGGCCGTGCTGACCTGCCCCTGCCATTTGCCGATTCTCGCCATTGTGCTGGCCGGCACGACGGCTGGCGCGTTCATCGGGGAGCACTGGGGTATTGCAGCCCTCACGCTGACCGGCTTGTTCGTCCTTTCCGTGACGCGGCTGCTACGGGCCTTCAGGGAATAATCATGAGCGCTTCCCAACCAACCAAATGGACGGTCACACAACTGGCGCAGGCAGTCGAGCGCGGGCAGCTTGAATTGCATTACCAGCCGATTGTCGATCTGCGCAGTGACCAG
>DAIDAS010000405.1 GCA_027310505.1 bacterium | reverse complement strand
CACCTCAACCGCGGTGCGATGGCCGATCGCCCAGCCGAGCCATCCGATCATGATCACCAGCGACGCCGCATATCCAATCACCTTGAGCCGCCGCCACTTGAGGTGCGGCTTAACGGGATGCGCGCTATGCAGGTTGGCTTCCGAATCATATCGGATCAGTCCACGCGGATAACCCACCGAATCCATGATGTTGTTGCAGGCATCGATGCAAAGACCGCAGGAAATACACTGGTATTGCAGCCCCTTGCGTATATCGATCCCGGTCGGGCATACCTGCACGCAGAAGCCGCAGTCGATGCAATCGCCATGCCCCTTGGCCTGCCGATCTTCGCGCGTGCGCAACCCCTCCTTGGGCACCACACGGCCAGCAGTGCCTTCGCCGCGGCGGGCATCGTAGCTGACAGCAAGCGTGTCGGCCTCGTACATCACGCTCTGGAACCGGGCATAAGGGCACACGTAAGTGCATATCTGCTCACGTGCGACACCGCCGCACAGGTAGGTAGTCGCCGCCAGCATGAGCACGGTGAAATAGGCGACTTCCGCCGCATGACCGGTAAAGAAGTCATGCAACAACTGCGGCGCGTAGGTGAAATAGGCGACAAACGTAAAACCGGTCCAGAACGAAATCAGGATCATCAGGAAATGCGACGACCCAATTTTCAGGAGGCGTTCTGCATTCCACGGCTGCTTGCGCAAACGCACGCGAGCGGGCCGCTCGCCCTGAATCCAGTGCTCGATCATAATGAATAGGTCAGACCACAGCGTCTGGAAACAGAAATAACCACACCAGGCACGCCCGACCAGCCCGGTCACAAAGAACAGGAATGCCGCCGCGATGAACAGCAGCATCGACAGCCAAAAGATGTCCTGCGGATAGGTGACCAGATCAAAAATGAAGAAACGCCTTGTGACCAAGTCGAACATCACTGCCTGACCTGCGGCACTGTGCCGTTCCCATGGCAACCAAGGCAGCAGGAAATACACCGCGAAAGCCAATACCAGCACCGCAGTCTTGAAGTTGCGGAACTTGCCCTTGACCGAACGGGTATGGATGGGAATGTGCTTGTGATAGAGTGGGGAATGGTCAGGCGTTACTTGCAGCATGTTCAATGATCACTTCGTTTCAATATCGCAGGATAACGCATATTACGCCACCCACATTGCTTGGTAATTTTCTAAAAAACAAAGGCCCACGTTTTCACGCGAGCCTTTGTCATCATACAGCCAGCTAGTGCAGCATCACGTTACTTGCCGCCGCCCAGGCTGTCGTGCACATACAGGGTCAACACCTTGATCTGTTCAGGTTTCAGACGGCCACCCCAGGTCGGCATCTTGCCGCGGCTGACGCCTTCGGTCACAACCTTGACCACCTCGGCAAGCTTGCCCTCGGCAGTGGTCTGGCCAGGTACGTTGGCCCACAACCAGTTCTTGTCGGTCAGGTTGGCAGAACCGAGGTCAGGATTACCCTTGGCATCAGGGCCGTGACAGACGGCACAACCACCTTCGTTATGGAAGATCGCGTCGCCAGCCTTGGCGGCTTCGGCATCATGCGGTTCGCCAGAGAGGCTCAGTACATAGTTGGCAACCTGCTTGATCTTATCATCCGGCAGCACACCCTTGAACGTCGGCATCATGCCGTTACGGCCATTGGTAATGGTTTCCTGGATTTTCTCGTAGGTACCGCCATAAATCCACACGTCATCGACCAGATTCGGCGAGAAGCCCATCTTGCCCACGCCGCCGGCCTGGTGACAGGGAGCGCAGTTATCGGAGAACAGTGTCTTGCCTGCGGAGTTCACGAAATTCATCAACTCTGCGTTCTTGGACACTTCTTCATACGGCATTGCGGCCACCTTGTCGAACCACTGCTTCTGTTCGGCATTGTGCTCGTTCATTTCATGCATCAGCTTGGAGCGCATGTTCCAGTGGGTGGTTTTCTGCACTTCCTTGCCATCGACGGTCTTGGCCGTATAGGTGATGGTATTGCCCACACCCTTGGTATAGCTGGTGCCGATCGGCCATGCCGGATACATGATCCAGTAAATGACGGAGAAGATGATGGTGAGATAGAACGTCCAGATCCACCACATCGGCAGCGGATTGGTGAGCTCCTGCAGGTTATCGTCCCACACGTGCCCGGTAGTATTGGTGGATTTTGCTTTATCCTGACTCATGATTGTGCTTCCTTTTTATCCTCATCCAGGAGTGGAATGTTCTTGTATTCCTCCAAGCGCTGACCACGGCTCCTGCTGCCGTAGAGAAACAGCAGGACGCCGCAGAACACCGTGAAAAATATCACCAGCGCCAATGGCTTGGTATTCTCAAACTTGGTGAACCAGAGTAACCATTCCATGTCCGGTTTCCTTAGCGGAATTTGGCGAAATAGTCGTCGTCGAACTGCTTGAAGTCGACCATCGTACCCAGCACTTGCAGATAGGCAACCAGGGCATCCATCTCGGTGATGTTGTCCTTGTTGTTGTCATAATTACCTGCCTGTGCCTGTGCCACGAGGTTCTTCTCGGCATCCGGGATGTGCAGCGTCTTGGCGACATCTTCGCCAAACTGCTTGACGTTGCGATCATACTCAGCCTTGCTGACGGAATAAGGTACACCCGTCGTCCGTAACGCCATCATGCGCAGCGTCAGGTCGGAAGTATCCAGATTGGTCTTGATCAGCCACGGATAGTTCGGCATCACGGATTCCGGCACCATCGAGCGCGGCGCGGTCAAGTGCTGCACATGCCAGTCGTTCGAGTACTTGCCGCCAACACGCGCCAGGTCAGGGCCGGTACGCTTCGAACCCCACTGGAACGGATGGTCGTACTTCGATTCCGCAGCCAGGGAGTAATGGCCATAACGCAGCGCCTCATCCCTGAACGGGCGAATCATCTGCGAGTGGCAGAGGTAGCAGCCTTCGCGGATGTAGATATCGCGACCGCGCAGTTCCAGCGGAGAATAAGGACGCACCATGTCCTTGCCATCTGCCGTCTTGACGGTTTCCACCGTCTCCTTGATGAAGAACAGTGGCACGACTTCAACCAAGCCACCGGCGCTGATGGCCAGCATGGTCAGCACCAGCAGCCAGCCCAGATTTCGTTCAATTTTATCGTGTTTCATTATAGCTCCCGTATTCCAATCTACCGGTTATGCAGCAGCCGTTGCGACAGCGGTCGCTTCGGTATTGCCCTGCTTGATGGTCTTGTACATGTTGTAGCACATCACCACCATACCGGTCAGGAAGAACGCGCCACCCAAGGCACGCATCGCGTAGAACGGATGCATGGCCGCCACGGATTCGGCAAACGAGTACTGCAGGTTGCCGAAATCATCAAATGCGCGCCACATCAGGCCTTGCATGATGCCGGAGATCCACATCGCGGTGATATACAGCAGCACACCGATCGTGGCCAGCCAGAAGTGCACGTTAATCAGGCGCTGACTAAAGACCTGGGTATTCCAGATGCGCGGGATCAGGTGATACAGGCTGCCGAAGGAAATCATCGCCACCCAGCCCAGAGCGCCAGAGTGCACGTGGCCTACAGTC
>DAIDAS010000389.1 GCA_027310505.1 bacterium | reverse complement strand
GCCTGAGCCTGAGCCTGAGCCTGAGCCTGAGCCTGAGCCTGAGCCTGAGCCTGAGCCTGAGCCTGAGCCTGAGCCCAAAAGCATCCGTCTGGCACCCACCGAAAACAAGGGATTATTCCTGCCCCAACCACGGCACAGACGTCGCATTCCCCTTTGGATGCTGGGCGTACTCGCATTGTTGTTGTTGCTGGTTGCCACGGCACAGACGGCCTACTTCATGCGTACAGAAATTGCCACACGCCTGCCGCAAACAAAGCCCTGGCTGGTGCGTGCCTGCGCAACGCTCGGTTGCACTGTGGAACTCCCGCACCAGATCGACATGCTGGTCATCGATGATTCCAATCTGCAAGAAGATGCCGAACACGCTGGCGTCGTGCAGCTTACCAGCACACTCATGAATCACGCCCATTTCGCTCAGGCCTATCCGCAATTGGAACTGACCCTGACCGATGTGGACGACCTTGTTGTGTTGCGGCGGACTTTCACACCGCAGGAATACCTGCCTAAAGGAACCAACATTGCCACAGGCATGCCGGCTGATGGCGAAATTCATGTCAGACTGCCTTTGTCCACCAGCGGTATCAAGGCTGCAGGCTATCGTGTCTATATCACTTACCCTTGAATCTACCCATGACGTCACGCAAATCACATTCTGAGCTCTCGCAGGCCAAAGTAGAAAAAATCGGTAAAGCAGCAGCGACATTGCACCGCCTGCTGAAGGAGTTGGGCCATGCCAAGGGCTTGCAGCAATCGGCAGCCACAATGCCAGATGCCCGCGAACGCCTGAGTTTCATTGACCAGACCATGCACGAGGCCTCGGAAAAATCCATCAGTGCCGTCGAAAACTCGCTGCCGCTGACCGAAACGATGCGCATCAGTTGCGCAGACATGGCCGGACGACTGGCAGATGCACCGGAGCTGGCACATCACGCACTGGTACAGGAGGCCGTTTCACAGCTTGGTGAAATCGCGTCGACCGGTGAAATCCTGCACCATAACCTGCTACAAATCATGGAGGCGCAGGAATTCCGCGATGTCGCAGGTCAGATGGTGAACAAGATCGTCGATGCCGCCGTCGAGATCGAAAAAATCTTGCTGGATCTACTGCGTGAATACGCCCCTGAAGCCGGAGATTCGCTCATTCGCACCGAGGGCCTGACCGCGGGGCCTGCCCATAAATCAAGCAAGGATGGCGTGAACGGGCAGGATGAGGTGGATGACCTGCTCTCTTCCCTGGGTTTCTAGATGCCTGGCTGCCTGATCATCGCCGGGCTCTCGGGTTGGCTGATCGGCACTCGTATATCGGCCTTGGCGGGCATGAGCGTCGGCGTCCTTCTGTTTTTAATATGCTGGCGTCTGCATCACAGAAGGCAACAGCAGCGTCCTGACGCCGACGACAGCGGCTATTCCGTCAGTACTTCTGGCAGCAACGGTTCGACTTCCGAAAGCAGCGGCAGCGGCGGACTGTTTGGCGGCGGAGGGGCCAGTGGCGGGTGGGACAATAATACCGCAAGCGATTCCGGCGGCGGGGATAGCGGGGGTGGCGGAGACTAGAAACGAATAGCCGACAACATGTTCAAATGTCTGATCTCGCCCAATGCCTGCCCTTCGACGATCAGCCACAATCCCCTGCACCAGCAAAGTGCGCATGAATAATGATGGTGCATGCCACGCCATCCACTCACACACGCACATCTCCGCGCCAGCAGCATATCCTGTTGTTTATGAATCAAAAATAATCCTGGCATGGCGATTGCTTTTCTAATGCCATGCAACAGGCTCCAGGTGTTTTTCTTCGAGTAATGCTAGTGGATGAGAACTCGGAACGGAGTGCTCCGCTGCAGCGTTTTCTGCGGGATGCCGGTTATGAAGTGGTCGGGCACCTGTCTGACAGTGCCGACCTCAATGCGGCGGTCGCGCAATTGCAGCCGGATGTCATCATCATCGACACCGACTCACCCAGCCGCGATACGCTGGAGCAGATTTGCGTGATGAGTCGGGATGACCCACGACCGATCCTCATGTTCACGCATGACGGTGAAACCGAGAAAATCCGGGCGGCCACCAAAGCCGGTGTTTCCGCCTACGTGGTAGGGGGGCTGGAAAGTGGCCGATTAAAGCCCATCATGGATGCCGCCATGGTGCGCTTCGAGGAATACCAGGCGATGCGCAACGCGCTTGAATCAACGACGACCAAGCTGGTCGAGCGCAAGGATGTGGAACGTGCCAAGGGTATCCTGATGAAGCAGCGCGGCATTGATGAAGAAGCCGCCTATCAGGCCTTGCGCAAGCTGGCGATGGAACGCGGCAAGAAACTGGGCGAAATAGCCCGGCAGGTAATACAGGCTGCGGCATTGCTGTCTTGAGTTGAATTGATGTATGCGCCCAGCGATGGGCGCCAGAAATACGATCATGCATACCAAAGCTGGTATGCAACCGGGACAAAGGCGTCCTTCCCCAGATTCTGAAAAGAAAACTGGGGAAGGACGCCTTTTTTATTTGCACTTTTGTGATGAATAAGGAGTTTGAAAATGGATCTCTTCAACAGAAAGGCCGTTGTCGCACCGCCAGAAAATCTGGATCGCCGCCAGTTTCTATTCCAGAGCGCAGCTGCCGCTGGCGCCGCAACGCTTGCAGGTGTTGGTTCTCTGGGGATCAGCCAGTCATCCTGGGCGGCCGGCTCGGACAAACCTGAACTGACCGAGGTGAAGATCGGTTTCATTCCACTCACTGATTGCGCCCCGATCGCGGTCGCAGCCGAAATGGGCTTCGACAAGAAATATGGCATCAAGATCACGCCCTCCAAGGAGGCCTCGTGGGCTGGCATCCGCGACAAAGTCGCGAATGGCGAGTTGCATGCGGCACATGTGCTGTACGGTCTGGTGTACGGCGTGCAACTGGGTATCGGCGGCCCGCAAAAGGACATGGCCGTGCTGATGACGCTGAACCAGAACGGCCAGGGCATCACGCTGGCCAACCAGCTCAAGGACAAGGGCGTGAAGGATGGCACCAGCCTGAAACGGCTGCTGGACAATGAAAACCGCGACTACACCTTCGCCCAGACCTTTCCCACCGGCACCCATGCCATGTGGCTATATTACTGGCTGGCCGCGTATGGGATCAATCCCATCAAGGACGTGAAAACCATCACCGTACCGCCGCCGCAAATGGTTGCCAACATGCGCATCGGCAACATGGATGGCTACTGTGTGGGCGAACCGTGGAATGCGCGCGCCATCTTCGACAAGGTGGGCTTTTCGGTCGCCACTTCACAGGACGTCTGGGTCGACCACCCGGAAAAGGTGCTGGGGACAACGGCTGAATTCGTGCAGAAGCACCCCAACACGGCGCGCGCCATGCTGATGGCAATACTGGAAGCCTGCCGTTATATCGACGCCACGGCCAACCGTCCGGCGGTGGCCAGGCTCATTTCAAGCAAATCCTATGTAAATGCACCGGAAGAAGTGATCGAAGGCCGCTTCCTTGGCCATTACGACAACGGTATCGGCAATAAGTGGGAAGACCCCAACTACATGAAGTTCTTCAACGATGGCAAGGTGACTTTCCCCTACCTGACGGATGGCATGTGGTTCATGACCCAGCACAAGCGCTGGGGACTACTCAAGTCCGACCCTGATTACCTGGCAGTAGCCAAAAAGGTCAACCAGATCGACTTGTACAAGGAGGCCGCAAGCGCTTTGGGCATCAGCGTCCCCAAGGATGCCATGCGTACTTCCAAGCTGATGGATGGCGTGGTGT
>DAIDAS010000388.1 GCA_027310505.1 bacterium | reverse complement strand
CACTGTTAGTGCAAATATCTATTGAGCAGGCCGCCTACATCTACGCCTTACGGTAAAGAAATAGCTCTCTGTATTCCCCAAAGTTTTTACACAAACTACCGAACCCTGGATATTCGTAGCAATCCAATGCTTACTACGGTATTGATCTATACATGTAGTTCTCTTAGTCGGGAAGATTCAAGAGGAGATCAAAATGCAAAAAATTCGTGGTTTACACGCTCGTATTGTTCTCACTTTCCTGACCCTCTTGCTTCAAACTCAACTTATCACTTCAGGCTATGCCGCAGATGGCATTACGATTTTGTACGATGCATTCGGCTCAAAATCTGAAATGCAGAAAGATTGGGGGTTCTCGGCCCTTATCGAATATCAAGGTAAACGAATTCTGTTCGACACTGGGGATAACGCTGACATTTTTGCCCATAACATTAAGGCGCAAGGGGTTGATTTAACCAAGCTTGATTTCGTGGTGATCTCCCATCGGCATGGAGACCATATTGGCGGGATTCCCTATCTTCTACACGTTAACCCAAGTGTGAAAATTTTTGCCCCAAAAGAGAATTTCGGGATTTTTGGGTCGACACTGCCGAGCAACTTTTACCGTCGCGACGAAACGCTGCCTCTAGACAGGCGTTATTTTGACGGCAAGCCGCCTGACATGATGACGTTTGGTAACGCCTGGAATAAAAACTTTGAGCTCGTGGAAAAGACAACCGAGATCGCGCCAGGCCTGTATCTGATCTCTCTCGTCTCCAGCAATCCTGGCACATTGGAACTCCATGAGCTTTCATTAGCCATTAAGACCCCTCACGGATTGGTGATTGTGGTCGGCTGCTCGCATCCCGGGATAGAAAAAATACTGGAGGCGGCGTCCACTATAGACCCCCATATTCACTTGATTGTCGGGGGAATGCACCTTGTAGTCACGCCGGATGATGAAATCCAGCGAATATCCATGGCGTTGAGAAACACCTGGAAGGTTGACTATATTGCCCCGGGGCATTGCACAGGTGAGCCTGCGTTTGAGGCATTGGCCAAGGTGTTCGGCGACCGATACATCTATGCCGGCCTAGGACAGTACCTTACATTTGAGCCTGAAAATTCAGCAAAGAAAGGCGAACCGAGATTGGCAATTCTTCGTCCACAGGAAAAACAGGCATACAAATATTTCGTCGCCAATGAGAGATTTGAATAGTGATGCCTGTCTACGGCTTACCAAGAGACCTGGCATTGGTTGATTGAGCCTGCGAGACGAAGGCCGCTATAAGTTCGCTCACTTCCGTAAGATGCTTCGTTGAGGATGAATAATATTTTCATGGGGATATCCACTTACATCAAGTTGGCACATTGTGTTCTACGGTTTTACGCCAGATCGATCGGAAGCCTGTTTTGGCCGTCAGCTGGCCTTGAGCAACACTACTAACGCGCCGCTGCCGCCATCCACTTCTCGGGCCTGCGCGTAGGCGATCACCTCGTCGCGCTGCATCAGCCAGCTTCTCAGTTTGTTTTTCAGCACCGGCTCGCGGTTTTTCGAGCCCAGCCCTTTGCCGTGGATGATGCGCACGCAGCGGGCGCCGCGTTTTCTGCAGTGGGCGAGAAACTCCACCACGTAGAGGCGCGCTTCGTCTGCCACCATACCGTGCAGGTCAAGCTGTTCCTGAATTACCCAGTGGCCGCGGCGCAGCTTGCGCAGAATGTCGGGCGAGTGGCCTTCGCGCAGGTAGAGCAGCTCTTCGCCGCTTTCCAGTTCGTGTGCGGGGATGTAGTGGTCAGAGAGTGAATCGGCCAGTGCCTGCATCTCATCTTGCTGGAACTGTTTCGGAATGGGGCGTGGCTTGGGGGTGGGGTGATGGACGCGCGTCTGCTTGAGTGGTCTGGCGTTCTTGACTGCTTCAAGAAAAAGCCCGGCTTCGTCTTCGCCGATTTCGGGCGGAGGCGTGGCCGGGCGTTTCATTTACTTGCCTTGATGATCCAGGTAGCGCTCTGCATCGAGCGCGGCCATGCAGCCAGTGCCGGCGCTGGTGACGACCTGGCGGTAGATGTGGTCCTGCACGTCGCCGGCGGCGAACACGCCGGGCACGCTGGTGGCCGTGGCATTGCCGCCGCGACCCATCTGGGTGACGATGTAGCCGCCTTCCATTTCCAGCTGGCCTTCGAAAATGTCGGTGTTGGGCTTGTGGCCGATGGCGATGAACACGCCTTGCAGGGCGATGTCCTTGGTGACGCCGGTGTCGACGTTCTTCAGGCGCATGCCGGTCACGCCGGTGTTGTCGCCCAGTACTTCGTCGAGGGTGGAGAACAGTTCCAGCACGATCTTGCCTTCCTTCACGCGCTCCATCAGCTTGTCGACCAGAATGGCCTCGGCCTTGAACTTGTCGCGACGATGCACCAGCGTCACCTTGCTGGCGATGTTGGCGAGGTACAGGGCTTCTTCGACGGCAGTATTGCCGCCGCCGATCACGGCGACTTCCTGGTTGCGGTAGAAGAACCCGTCGCAGGTGGCGCAGGCCGAAACGCCCTTGCCCGCGAATTGTTCTTCAGACGGCAGGCCGAGGTATTTGGCTGACGCGCCGGTGGCGATGATTAGCGCGTCGCAGGTGTACTCGCCCGAATCGCCGATCAGGCGGATCGGCTTTTCGGCCAGCTTGGCGGTGTGGATGTGATCGAAAACCATCTCGGTGTTGAAGCGCTCGGCATGCTGCTGAAAACGCTGCATCAGTTCCGGGCCTTGCACGCCCATGGCATCGGCAGGCCAGTTGTCCACTTCGGTGGTGGTCATCAGCTGGCCGCCTTGGGCCAGACCGGTCACCAGAACGGGTTTCAGGTTGGCACGGGCGGCGTAGACGGCGGCGGTGTAGCCGGCCGGGCCGGAACCGAGAATGAGCAGGCGGGCGTGCTTGGTGGACATTACGATATGACTCCGTAGCTTGAGAATTGACGAGATTTTACCAGTTTACTTTTCAGGCAGGCTGCGCAACATCCATTAGATGTCTGCCAGCATTCTGGATAAGCCTTCGGCGATCTTCTTGCGATCCTTGGCGTTGATACCGATATCGATTTGCATGTTCATGATGCCCCCTGTCGGTGAGATCGTTAAATGTGATCAGTATGGTATTTCGGTTGAATCTATAGTTCCAATTGATTGTTTAAATTTTTGTGATAGCCAGTGACTATCGCGCTTCAAAAGCCTCCACGCAGTCCGGAATCGCCTTTAGAACCGCCTGCCGGATGACGTCAACGGCTTGCGGTCGGGTGAAGCTCTTGCGCCAGACCATGGCCACGCGGCGCTTCGGGCTGGGTGAGGTAAAGGGGCGGAAGCGCAGCATGCTGTTTTCTTCGCGCGATGCCCCTGCCGCCATGCAGGGCAGGATGGTCATGCCGACGCCTGAGGCGACCATGTAGCGGATGGTTTCCAGCGAGCTGCCTTCCAGCGTCTGCTGCATGCCGCTGGCCGTCGAGCTGCGTGCCAGGTTGGGGCAGACCTGCAATACCTGATCGCGGAAACAGTTGCCCGCGCCCAGCAGCAATACCGGCTCCTGCCCCAGATCTTCGGGCGGAATGGCGGTGCGCTTCTCCCAAGGGTGCCCACTGGGCATGGCAATCTGGAACGGCTCGTCGTAGAGC
>DAIDAS010000379.1 GCA_027310505.1 bacterium | reverse complement strand
ACCTGCTGCTGGCCACCTCCTGCGATGGTACCTTGGCGACCACGGCGACGCCGACCACGATTCGCGTGGTCTGCAACAACACGCTAACGATCGCCCTCAATGGCGCCAGCCAAGCGATCAAGGTGCCCCACAGTACGTGCTTTGATCCGCAGGCCGTCAAGCAGCAGATGGGCATCGCCGTCTCGCAATGGGATGCGTTTATGTACCGCATGCGAACGCTGGCCGAACGCAAGGTCAAGTCGCACGAGGCCATGAACTATTTCCTGCGGGTGCTTTGCGACGTTCAGCCTGGTAATGCCGAGATGTCCGGCCTCGTCAACGAACGAGCGCTCAAGAAGGTGCAAAGCCTCTACGACGGCCAGGGCAGGGGTGCTGAGCTGGAGGCAGCCAAGGGTACGGCCTGGGGCCTCGTCAACGCGGTCACGGAATACGTCGACCACGAGCGCCGCGCCAAGAGCCCCGAGTACCGCATGGATTCGGCTTGGTTCGGCTATGGGGCGGGCATCAAGCAGCGTGCCCTGGACGTCGCCTTGCAACTGGCCGCCTGACTTACCGTCCCTCAATCCTGAGACGCCCGGTTCAGCTTCGGCTGTCCGGGCGTTTCTATTTCTGGAAGGAGAAACCCATGATTACGCCTGCACCTAGGCAGGAAGCGCCATCCAAGTTGCGGACCGCACTGCTTCTGGTCAAGACCAATGGCCTGAGCCGCGATGAATGGCTGACGGTACGCAAGCAGGGCATCGGCAGTTCCGATGCGGCCGCAGCGGTGGGGCTGAACCCCTACCAGTCGCCGCTGGAGCTCTGGGTCATTAAGACCGGCCGAGATGGCGGACTTCCGACGATCGATCCCAATGATGAGTCGAGCCCGATGTACTGGGGCACGTTGCTGGAGCCGGTGGTGGCGAGCCATTACAGCCGACGCACCGGTCACAAGGTGCGGCGCATCAATGCCGTGCTGCGCCATCCTGATCCGGACCTTTCCTGGATGCTGGCGAACATCGACCGCGAAGTGATCGGCGCCGACGACGTCTCGATCCTGGAATGCAAGACTGCGGGGATCAACGGCGCCAGGTTGTGGAACGACGGCGTGCCGGAGTACGTGCAGCTTCAGGTGCAGCACCAACTCGCTGTAACCAGCAAGCAGGCGGCCGACGTGGCCGTACTGATCGGTGGTCAGGAGCTGCGGATTCATCGCATTGACCGCGACGACTCGCTCATCACCCACCTGATCCGCCTGGAGCGGGAGTTCTGGAGTTACGTCGAAATGGATGTGCCGCCGCCAGCCGACGGTTCCGAATCCGCCGATCGAGCATTGCGTTGCCTCTACCCGCAAGACCAAGGGACGGTGGTCGACTTCCGGCAGGATCGCGAATTGAGCGGGGCCTTCGCGGACCTCGTCAGCGTTCGGGCCACGCTCGCGCAGCAGGAGGAAATCGAATCGCGCCTCAAGCAGAAGCTCCAACAGGCGATGGGCGATGCCGCCAGGGCGATCTTCGACACCGGCGAAGTGAGTTGGAAGAAGAGCAAGGACAGTACGGCAGTCGACCTGCCGCGCCTGTTGCAGGACTTCCCTGACCTGGCTCAGCGGTACGCCATTGCCAAGCCCGGAACGCGCCGCTTTCTGATTGCTTAACGGTTGCCCTTGTCCGTCAGGGCGTCATAGGTCGCCTCCGATGGATTCCCGCGCGGAAGGGGTGACGCATCCCATTGAAGGAGAATCATCATGCTGAAGGGCCTGGCAATTACGCCGCCCATCGTCGGCCGCATTTCGATCGGCAAGGTGGTGGAGCGGCAGGGCAAGCGTTTGCCGGAGAAGGACGATCAATTTACGATCACCACGCAGATTCATGGCCACGATGCGTGGCTGCTGCATCCGTTTGACGAAGCGTTACGGAAGGCGCAGGGTGGCAAGATTCGCAGCATTCCGGTCCGGCTGCTGTTCAACGACCCCGACCTCAACTTTCGGGCCGACTACAGTCTGTTCGATCGCAACACGGGTCGGCCGCTCTGCGTCGGCAACGGCGAGCAATGCCGGCGGGTGACGGAGGAGGGCATCAAGATCCTACCGTGCCCCGCGCCGGAGGGATGTCCTTTGGCGCAAGGCAAGCTCTGCAAGCCTTACGGCCGGCTCAACGTCGCCATCGGCGATGACGATCCGTTGGGGACATTCATCTTCCGCACCACGGGGTTCAACAGCATTCGCACGCTGGCGGCGCGGCTGCATTACCTCAAGGCGATCTCGGGAGACAAGTTGGCGTGTCTTCCTCTGGAACTCAAGCTGCGTGGCAAGACGACGACGCAGAGTCGGGGGACGCCGATCTATTATGTCGATATCGTCTTCCGGTCAGGGCAAACGCTGGAGCAGGCCTTGGAGGAAGCGCGGCGATTGCATGCCGAGCGGGAGACTATTGGCTTTGACCAGGCTGCGCTGGATGAGGCGGGTCGGCAGGGACTTTCCAACGGCGCCTTCGAGGAAAGTGCCGAGGAAGCCGCCGCGATCGCGGACGAATTCTTCCCCGAAACGTCGGGAGCAGACGCCACTGTGACAACAGACTCAAATAAAGGCGACAAAAAGCTGTCCGACAAGCTCAGGCAAAAGGTGGCCGGCCTGGGCCGCACGGCCGCGTGACTGGCCGCAGCGGGCGATGCCGGACCAGAAAATGTCGCGAATACCTGCAATCGGCACCAAGCCGTTGTTGCGGGTCGCTTGGCACTGCCATGACCTGTCACCCCAACGTGATTGAATGACATTGCCGTTTTGCAGTCTGGTCGAAACACCACAGGTCATGTCCCTAAATTAGCTACCAAGCAATTGACCGACTAATTTCCAACCAAGGAGTAGATCATGAAAAAGTATCTCATCGCTATTAGCATGTTCTTCGTTTCTCTTGCCGCTCTGGCCTATGGTGAAGCGGGCCAATGGTCATCGGGTTGGGCACAAGGTGTTTCTGAATACGCAGCGGTGGTTTCACGGGGCAACGAGTTCTACATGGCTTGCCAATCCGACAAGGGTGTTTATATGTCGGTGAAGGTCAATGGCAAGGAATACGGGCCTGACGCCAAGAAGGGATTCAACATCGAAGTCAATGGCAAGGTATTGGAACGCCCGTATGTCACTGACAACATGGTCGGTGAGCAGAATTTCAACTACCTCTTGCAACAGATCCAAAAAGGCAAGCAGCTGAAGGTCATTACGGCTGATGGACAAACTCTCGTGCTGCCGACCAAGAACGAAGCAAAAGCAATCCCGAAAAGGAATGATTGCCATTCGGGCTTCTGAATGAGACATGGTGGTGGCAGAAAGTCGCCACCACCCATCACTGGTGTGCAGGTTAACCGCGGGAATTGTGAATTAGGTAGTGGTGCGAATTTCCCGATGCCTCTCGCATTCGGTCAACACAAAGACGTCGGTGCTATTGGCTGTACTGTCATGGAGGTCAAGGTTACGACCGACCAGGGTGAATGGACCTTTACGTTCAAGAGTTAAAACCAAATAGGGTTCGATGGCAGCGCCGGAGACGCGTGTTGCCACCATATTCCAGTCAGGCTACCGAGCTTCGTCCGCCGATACCCGGAGACACGATCGGTTTTTAAACTACGACGCCGACTTGATCTTGGTCTGGCGAAATTTCTCTTGGTATTCCTTCACCTTATCAGGCATCACCTTGCTTAACGGTTGAGTTGACCTGACCATCTCCATGACTCGGTCATTTGAAAGCGCCACTTTGCCATCGACAAACGCCTTTTCTATCGTGTCTTTTATGACGGACTCGATGTCTGCCCCTGAAAATCCATCGGTCGCTGCTGCCAGTTTATAGCAGTCAATATCGGTCGTCAGCTTCCCTCTTCGGCGCAGATGAACTTCAAAAATCGAAGTCCGCTCTTTCTCGTTTGGAAAGTCGACGTAGAAGATTTCATCGAACCGTCCTTTCCGCATAAGTTCCGCCGGCAATGCGGAAATATCGTTCGCAGTCGCAAGAACAAATACGGAGCTTTCCTTTTCCTGCATCCACGTCAGGAAGTATCCGAAGAGCCGGCTTGCAACCTCGGACCCCGTATTGCCGCTGCCCATGCCGACAAACGCCTTTTCGAGTTCATCAATCCAAAGGACACATGGACTGATGGCGTCTGCCTGCTTCAACGCCTTGCGCATGTTAGCTTCGCTTTCACCGACGTATTTGCCCATGAGCGAGCCGACATCAAGACGCAGTAGCGGCAGTTGGAATAATGCGGCGGCGGCTTTCGCCGCGAGCGACTTCCCGCAGCCCGGCATCCCTACGATCATGATTCCCTTGGGCGCCTCTACACCAAATTTTCTTGCCTCCGAAAGGCGCGACAGAACTTGAGATTTTTGACGAAGCCAAGCTTTTAGCCGCGCCAGGCCTCCAATGTCATCCAGCCGTTCCTTGACGCGAACTAATTCAAGCGTGCCGCACTTCTTGATGATCTGCTCTTTTTCGGCAAGAACCAACTGAACATCGTCGCGATTGATTTCGCCGCCATCCTGATAGGCTCTCCGAAGCAACTGCGAAACCTCATGCTTGCTGAGCCCGCGGAAGGCATGTGCCAAGCTAGCCAGGTCGTCATCGCTGATCTCCACCGCGTAATCGCCGGCAAACTCTGCAATCTGCTTGAGAAGCTGAGATTCAGCTGGCAAAGGAAGCTCGAATATCGTGATGAATTTTTCGAGTTCGGGCGGTATGTAGGCCTGGGACGAAACCAGGAAGACCGTCGCATTAACGTCGGGGCGGGTGACAATATTGTTAGCCAGTGCCTTGAGCCTGGTGACGGCAAGCGGGTTTTCGCGTAACGCCAGATGAGCGTCCTTTACAACCAATGTATGGGCACTGAGTTCCATGTCCAGCCACGTCTCAAGTGCCGCCTCTAAGTTCGCATATTCGGCAAGGGAACGCTTTGTGGAAAAGTCGACGTGCCCACTGGCCATATTCCACTCAATGATTTTCCGCCCGGATGAGACACTTGAAACAAGGCGGTCCGCATCATCCTCTTCGTACGTGGAGAGATAGATGATCGGACAATAAGATTCGACGTACCCCCTAATAGCGGCTTCCATCACCTACTTTCTCCGCGCGAGACGCGAGAATGCCTTTGACATCATTGTATAGCCTTTCCGCCCTCACCAATTCTTGATAATATTCGTGCTCCCGTTTTTCAAGACGATCCGCACGCCTTCTCAATTCCTCTTCCTTGCTTTCGGACCGAAAGATACGTATGCCGCACGTATACTCGTAGATTTCCTGCTGGGCCTTATATGCTTCGTTACTTTTCTCCTGATGCTTATTTTCGGCATACTCAAAATCCCTCTCGCATATTTTTAAGTC
>DAIDAS010000366.1 GCA_027310505.1 bacterium | reverse complement strand
TGGCGAGGGAGCGCCCCTCCGGCTTGATGCCTCAATCGTCAAACGTGCAGAGGGGCAGCACCCACAACTTTTTCCGGAGAGTGAACGTAAAACCTAGGCTACGTCAAAACCCTAAACCCACAACTTTTTCCGGATGCCCGTTACCGGTCGTTCGCACCGCAGCAATAATGACTACTGCGATCAGCGCTGCAATCAAGGCATATTCAATCGCGGTAACACCCTCTTCATCCTTCAGGAAATTTCCAATTACCATCCACAGCTTGTTCATGATTTAACCCCTTCCGTTTTTATGAAGTAATCCGAGGGATATTCCCCCTTTAACAGCAGGACACCTTTACCGTTACCAACCGCGCCCTGAATTTCCCGGCCACATCAGCAGGAACGATAAAGATCCCTGCGAATTATGTAACCACAATTTACACCTCACCGCAACCGACACCGGTTCTTAGATCATTTGCTATCGGCATACGGACAACCCACTTATGTGTCAGCCATTCTCAAGCGCAACACCAACCCAAGACACGCTCCTATAGTAATAAAAGACTCACCTATCTCAATATCAGGGCAAACACGTATAGCCGTCGATTAAACGCATCTATACAATCTGACGAAAATTAAAGGTCGCACTCGAAAGTCGATTCAATAATAATGAGATTGCAGATCGCTTACCTTGGGTTCCGTTTTCTGATTTCGTCATTTTGTAGTCATACAATGACCAATCGAGATTGGGATCGTAGATTCCCTGATGAAATGGCACTGCCATGCGCGTGGATGTAACCTTGCCCACAGCCCATCTCCTCCGCCCAGCAGTCAGGCAACACACCGCCCTGATCGACCACCTGCTTCTGTTACTGCTGATTATTGCGAGCCGCTGGATATTCCGCAGCCATGCTCTATACCAGATGGACTCGGTCAATTTCGCGCTCGGCATGCAACATTTCGCACCCGTGTTGCATCAACCCCATCCGCCCGGATATTTTCTCTACGTCAAACTGGCACAATTGGTGCAGCACATACTGCCCAACCCGAACGATGCACTGGTTGCAATCAGCATCGGGGCAAGTTGCCTCGCTGCGGCACTGACCTACCAGCTTGCGCAAGTTTGGTTCGGACGCACCGCAGCGCGCTGGGCAGGCATGCTGTTTGTGTTTTCGCCGCTGGCATGGTTCCATGGAACCGTCGCGATGGTCTATATCGTAGAATCCGGAATGACGGCGCTGATCGGCTATCTGTGCTGGCTTGCCTTCTGCGGCAAGCGCGAAATGGTGATCCCCGCTGCCATCGCCTTTGGCTTGGCCGCCGGAATCCGTCAATCTACAGCGCTGTTTCTAGCCCCTTTGCTGTTGCTTGCATTACGACAGGCTGGTTGGCGGTACGCCCTCATGGCAATGGGCATCGGGGCGTTCACTGTGGCCGCTTGGTTTTTCCCCATGATTACCGAAAGTGGAGGCTACACCGCCTATTTCACTGCGCTCGATGATTTGTGGGTACGCGTTTCCGGCTCGCACACCCTATTGCTAACCCTTTGGCATACGATATTCATGGTGACAGCCATCGGGTTGTGTTTCGGCGCAGCGACCCCTTTGCTGCTCGTGCGCGGCCTGCCCCTCACCCTCCCGCCGGGTGCGACGTTATTCCTGGCGACATGGATGAGCTTAGGGTTGCTGTTTTTTTTGGGCGGCGTATTCACGCTGATGAATCTGGGCTACCCCTTATTCCTATTTACCCCGTTATTTGCGCTACTGGGCGCCAAACTCGCCGCGCTGCCAGTCATGGCGGAAGGAGGGAGGAAGCGCTTGTTGCTGATACTGGTACTGATAGCTGTCCATACCGCTATTTTCCTTTTTATACCGCTATATACTTCCCATGCGGCGATCTCGCAATATGAGCTTGATCTCCCCCGGGTAGAGCGTGGGCTACGAGCTGTCGCCATACCGAAGAAAACCATCGTGGTGGCGCTCGACGCACATTTCTATGGCTTCCGCCACATCGGTTATGACTTGCCGGAATATCTGGTACTAAGTTATCCCGAGCACCACTTTAGCCGCGGCACTGGTGTATTCTCCATGCAGGGCAGGCGTACCGAGATACTTGGCAGCATCCCGGTCGGTCAATATGAGCGCTTCGTACTCTACATTCCCTGGGCGAGAAATACTGAGGATTATCGCCGATTTTTAAATTCTCACTTCGACACTAAGAACATGAGTACCGTCAACGTCGGTGGCGATGAGTTTCTGACGGGTCCTGCGTCTGCTTTGGACAGAATTTTCCCAGCCACCGCCCGTATAGACCAAGACGATCGTATGCAATATCATCGATCTGAGGTCGCTATCGGTTCGACAGAGATTGGGACGTTAACGACCACCATAAAAACACAGTGACCCACCACCCATGACCAGCTCGCCACACCAGAAGCCAGCCTTCCCCACCCCACTGCTATCGATAGTGGTGCCGGCCTATAACGAGGAGGCTGTACTGGGAGACTTTCATGGACGGCTGCGCCACGTCCTGCAAGGGCTGCAAATAGAGTGTGAAATTGTCTATGTTAATGATGGCAGCAACGATGCCACCCTTGCAATGATCCGGGAATTTCAGCGCGGCGACCCATGCGTAGCATCGGTGGATCTAAGCCGCAACTTCGGCAAGGAAATCGCGCTGACAGCCGGGCTGGATTATGCAAATGGCGATGCGGTAGTGGTCATCGACGCCGACCTTCAGGACCCGCCTGAACTCATCCCACAATTTCTGGAAAAGTGGCGCGAGGGCTACGATGTTGTTTATGCCGTGCGCAGCTCACGCAATGGAGAGTCGTGGCTTAAAAAACTAACCGCATATGGCTTCTACCGGGTCATGCGCCATGTCGGCCCCATTGGAATCCCCCCGGACACAGGCGACTTCCGGCTGCTCAGCCGGCGTGCGCTCACCGCCCTCCGCAAGCTGCGCGAACGCCACCGCTTCATGAAAGGGCTATTCGCCTGGATAGGATATAGGCAGATCGGCATCCCGTACGAGCGAGATCCACGCCATTCAGGATATTCCAAATGGAACTACTGGAAGCTTTGGAATTTCGCACTGGAAGGCATCAGTTCATTTACCACCCTCCCGCTCAAGTTGGCCACCTACATCGGCCTGCTCACCGCCTCATCTTCATTGCTTTACGGGCTGGACATGATCGTGAAAACGCTGCTCTACGGGAACCCCGTTCCCGGCTACCCTTCACTGCTGGTGGTGATTCTGTTTCTTGGCGGCATCCAGCTCATGTCGCTGGGTATCATCGGCGAATATCTGGGGCGCATATTCGACGAAACGAAACAGCGGCCGCTGTATCTGGTCTCCGCCTATGAACCCGCACAAAAATTTGTGCAGCAACAGCGATAAGTAATGTCTGCACGGAACGAGGTGAATGCAACAGCGCAGCTTGGTAAGACACAAAAAATAATGAAAAACGCACTTAAGCTGCTTGATTTACGGCGCCTCGGCTTTGCTGCCTTGTTTCTGTCATTACTGACATTCATTCCACTCACCGATCCAGATTACTTCTGGCATCAAAAAACTGGTCAATACCTGCTTGAGATGGGCAGACTTCCATCCGGCGACATTTTCTCTTACACCTTTGCCGGGCGCCCATGGGTGCTGCATGAGTGGCTATTTGAGCTGTTACTGGCAAGCATTTACGCGCAGCTAGGGGCATTCGGGGTGAAGCTTATGGTTGCTTTTTTAGCCACTACAACGCTGGTGATCACCTACACGATGGCGAACAGGATACTAGGCAAGCCTTATGCAGCCCTCTGTCTCGCGCTGTTATTCTTCATTTTTGGCGCTACCGGCATCTCGCCGCGGCCACAGATGTTGACTTTCTTTTTTTTCGCAGCGTTTCTGCGGGTACTGATTGGGTTTAAGTACTATAGGGAAAACCGCGGCCTGCTTGCCCTGCCAGCGCTGATGATGCTTTGGGTTAATTTTCATGGCGGCTATGCAGCCGGCTTGGCTCTACTGGCACTGTTTGCCGCCTGCGAATGGCTGAAGTTTCTTGCCATGGAACATCGAAATTCAGAACAGCGGCGCAGACTGAGGTGGCTGAGCCTGACCGCCATAGCCACCCTGCTGTCCAGCCTGGTCAATCCGTATTTCGTATGGCTCTGGCTGTATCCATTCCAAGTGATGGGAATGGAGGCATCAAGCACCTACATCACGGAATGGCATAGCCCCAATTTCCATCACTTACAGAATCAAGGCTATCTGGTACTTGTGTTCGCCTTTTTAATTGTCACGACTTACCGGCAAAGAAAAGCAGATATTACCGAACTCACCGTGCCGCTGTTTTTTACCGCAATGGGTTTCGTTGCTTCGCGGCATATTCCACTGGCGGCCATCGTGCTTATCCCTTTCTCAGCAGCGGCACTCGCCCAACATCCGCTGACACAAATAATCCCCGAACGCTGGCTACGAGGCTGTTCCGCATGGCATGCCCGCCTGATAAGAAAAGACCATGACCTAGGCGACAAGGAGTATCTGTTCAACTGGCTGCTGTTGGGAGTTTTAATTAGTGGATTCCTGCTCTATTACCCAATCTATCATGCCAAGGACTCAGAAAAGGCCAACGCGCAGGTACCAGTGAAGGCGGTGGATTTTATCCTGCAAGCAGGCATCCGCGGCAGGATGTTCAACACTTACCATTACGGCGGCTATCTAATCTACCGACTATACCCAACCCAAAAGGTGTTCATCGACGGTCGCGCCGACATCTATGGCGACGCTTTCATGAAGGAATATATAGAAATCAGTGGGGGCAGCGAAAACTGGGAAAAACTGTTTGGCCGCCATAACATAGACTATGTGCTTATTCAACGTAACGAGCCGTTACGCCAACTGCTCTTGGCGCGAGGTGATTTCAAGCTGGTGTATGAAGACGAGGTAAACTCCCTGCTACTCAGGAACCGCGAGGAGTATGCGAAGATCATCGCCAAATATCCCCATTGATCTATGCAGAAACTCTCACAAAAACTTCCATACATGATTAATCAAACCAAAAACCACCTACTCGAGTTACAGCAAACCCTATACTACTCGGGCAACTACACCCGGCGTCGGTTGCACTGTACCCGGTACCGCTGGGTAACGGAAATGATCGCCAAATACGCAACTTGCACACCTATATCGAAGGCAATCGAGTACGGCCCTGGATCCGGCATCTATCTACCAGCACTCACCCAACACTTTACCCAAGTATGGGCTGCAGACGTGGAGCCGGCTTATCTGAAGGGGGTTGAGTCCATGTCCCATGGCTTGAATAACCTGAGCCTAATAACCGACGACATTACCCGCTCCAGTCTTCCAGAAGCATCATTCGGGCTGGTTTTATGCAGCGAGGTATTGGAACATGTAGATTTACCGGAGTGCGCATTAGCCAATATCTATCGGGTTCTGCAGCCGGGCGGGATTGCCATTGTAACCACCCCTCAGCGCAACAGTTTGATGGAGTGGTGCTGCAAAGTGGCTTTCCTACCAGGTATCATCAATTTAGTGCGCGCTATCTATCGTGAACCCATCTTGGAAACCGGTCATATCAGTCTGCGCAGTAGACGGGAAATCGAGGCAGCCTTGTCGAACTGCGGTTTCATTACTTTGCGCACGGATAAATTCGGCTTATACCTACCACTTATAGCCGAGTTCGGGAGTGATGTGGGGGGAAGAGCGATCGAAGCCTTAGAAAGCCGCATCATTAACAGCCGCCTGGACTGGATGCTTTGGACCCAGGCCTATGTTCTGCAGCGCCCGGAATCATGAGAAAAAACATCTTGATCAAGGTGATACGTTATGCTGTGGTTGGTACTGTAACCCTCGCTATTTATTTGACTGTTGGAGCACTATTGCAGATAGTTGGCGTAACCCTTATCTGCCTGGCACCCATCGCGTTTGGGGTCGCAGTGGCTGTGAACTACCTCCTACAGAGAGCTTGGGTTTTCTCAGACCATCGGCCAATAGGTGCCAGCTTGCCAAAATATACACTCATGGTAGCAGTGGGGTTCGCGGTCAACAGTTATGCTTTGATCACCCTGTCACCGCGCATGCACCTGCTATGGGCCCAGCTTCTCTCAGCCACCCTCGTGGTTCTCTGCAATGCTCTTTTTTCCTTTCTGTGGACTTTTCGCACCTCAGGAATTGGTAACCTGCGCCCATGATTTATATTGGGGAGCATTAATTTCCTAACCTCTATCCACCCATAATTATGTGAACCTGCCATATAAAATACGGCAAAGCAGCCATTGAAAATTTTCTTATGGAGTTTAGCAAACGCCTCTGAATAACCCATATGGGCTAAAAAGCCGCTAAACCATGACATCCAATTGACTATCCCTTGTTTAGCACAGCATATTTATATGCAGTAAGTTTATTATTCAATTACCACACTTTTCAATCAACTATAAATTTGCACAGGACCCATGCCATCGGCCACAAGACTTCGTGTACCCCTCGCCGCGTTTCTGGCATCGGAAGGTTTTAGAGACTTTCCCTCGGTTTTTCGTTTTAAATAGTCTTCCCGTCCAACAGGCACGCTGGTTTTAGCATTTTTCTGATATCTCGAAAAATTAGATTTTCTGGCAACCATTCAAGTACCAGAGGAAATACCAGCAATAAGACACGTTGAGATCGCATGAAAAAAAGCCCAAAAACTCTAGGTTTTACGGGCTTTCTGTGAGGGCTTTGAAACTTCTTGCAACCAATCATTTGGTGCCGACGGCGAGACTCGAACTCGCACGGCTTTCGCCACTACCCCCTCAAGATAGCGTGTCTACCAATTTCACCACGTCGGCAATCAATTCGGGGCGCTCACCCCCGACCTGCACACTCAAGAGCTACTGAGGAACGTCCTGTGCCTTGGATGGGTCAACCGGCTTGGCAGTATCTGCGGCCTTGCCTGCGGCAGGCAACTGCCCCGCCTTTTGCTGCACCTGAACCACGCTGGAATGCTTGCTGCCGTGACTGGCCAGGTAGGCCAATGTCATGCTGGTGATAAAAAATACCGTCACCGCAACGGCCGTCGCGCGGCTGAGAAGATTCGCCGACCCGGTCACGCCGAACAGGCTGCCGGAGGCTCCGCTACCAAACGCGGCGCCCATATCGGCGCCCTTGCCATGTTGCAACAGCACCAAGCCGATAACGGCCGCTGACGCGAGCACATGTACAACCCAAACAATCGTTTCCATAATTCTCACACTCTTTTCTTGCTGCCCGGCGCCTGATTGGCCGCCCGGCAGATTGCCACAAATTCATCAGATGCCAACGACGCGCTCCCGATGAGTCCGCCGTCGATATCGGGCATAACAAATAATTGTGCCGCATTTGCCGCTTTTACGCTACCCCCATAGAGGATGCGCATATTGGCGGCAACTTCCAGATCATGCTTGGCGACCCGGCCACGAATGAACTCGTGAACGGCTTGCGCTTGGCTTGGCGTGGCCGTTTTTCCTGTACCGATCGCCCATACCGGCTCGTAGGCAAACACCACTTTCGACAACAACTTGATGCCGACAATATTCAATACGCCGTCCAGTTGGCTGGCCACGACGGCTTCGGTAACGCCGACTTCGTATTCGTCCAGCGTTTCGCCCATGCAATAGATCGGCGTCAGGCCGGCCTTGATCGCCAGCTTCATGCTTTTTGCGGCACTTTCGTTGGTTTCGCGAAACTGGCCGCGGCGCTCGGAGTGGCTGATAATGGCGTAAGTACAGCCGAAATCCGCCACCATCCAGGCAGAAACGGCACCGGTATAAGCACCCTGCTCACTCTGGTGCACATTCTGCGCGCCCCAGGCGACGTTGGTTCCCTTGAGCAACTGCTGCGCCTGGAACAGGTAGGGATGCGGGACACACACGGCAAAATCCGCGTTACGCAGGCCGCGCACACCGGCGACCACCTCTCGCAGCAGCAGCTTGTTACGCTCGAGGTTGCCATGCATCTTCCAGTTCGCGACAACCAGTTTCCGACGCATAGTGACCTCGTATAAAAACCACGCGCATGATACGCGCGAACGGGGTTGCGGTCAAAGTGCGATCAAGGCTTCAGATCGACGCGCTCCACTCGATAACCGCGTTTTTCCATGAGGCCGGGCAGGCCTGTATCGCCAAACATGTGCAGGCTACCGACGGCGGCAAAGACTTGTTTCCCTTGGGCATGCAGCGTATCGATCCGTTCCGCCATGGCGGGGTTGCGTTCATCCAGCAAACGCACCATCAGTTTGCGCTCGGCCTCGGTGTCCAAGCATTCGCACCACTCCCCGTAACGCGTCATCGCATCGTAGTCAGCCTCGCTCCAGACTTTGGCCGTCCGGTTGAGCAACGCGCGGGCATGGCCGTTTTCCATTTGGTCGAGACTGCGATTGACGATGACGACCGTATCTTCCGGCTGCGGCATCTGCAGCATTCCGAGCTGACCTTCGGGTGTTTCGAGCGACACGACTGTCATGCTGGCGCCGTGCGCGAGGCCCGCGAGAAAGGCGTCGATGGCAAAGCCGGGATCGATCCCATCCCGACGCCCCAAAGACATTTCCAACAGGGCAAGCTGCATTTCCGGGATCAGCCCTTTCACTTTGTCTTCAGGGATGCATTCGTTCTGCATTTGCAGTCGCATCCGCTGCTCAAGGGGGGCTGGCAGTACCGCCCCCCGCTGTTCCGCCAACGCCTTGACCGTGCGTTGCACGATGTCGGGATCCATCATGTCGAGTTCCAGCGCCATGGTGTCGGTCGCCCTCAAGGCCTGGACTACCGCAGGGCCGGGAAACATCCAGTCCAGCCTGGCGACGTGGATGGTCCCGAACAGGTACGAGGCGTGCCCATCCTTGCTGATACGCCACAGGAAACCATGATCGCGGGCATTGCGCATGGAGGCCTGCACCTGTTCAGGCGAGGGCTTGGCCGGAGTGGGGGGGGGGGCAGTCCAGGCCCTCACCGGCAATCGCACAACCGGCAAAACCGATCAGCAGCGCCTGGAATGCATTCTTGAATATCTGCTTCATGGCTTTCATCATTCGATATTTTCCCAGTAACGCAGCACCAGTTGCAGGTTGCGACTGCCGTTGTATTCGTTGCCTTGCAGGCGGTAAGGCCGCGGTTGAAGATGAGTGCAATGAAATATCTGCTCCCTGACGAAATGCAGTCACTGCAACATCATAGCAACTCGATTCCAAAGCGACGAACTGCAACTGCGAAAAGACCGAAGCAAACCACAGTGATAACCACACACGCCAACAGCGTTGGCCAGAAGCCGATTCTTGGCAGGAGTGCAGGGAAGACCAGGAACATCGGCAATGTCGGAACAACATACCAGAATGTATACCAGGCATGATTGCTGATTTTTTCCTGTGGCTGGTTTTCAAGGTAAAGCCAGATGAGGGCCAGTATCGTAACAAGCGGCAGAGCAGCCACGAATCCGCCCAGCTTGTCGCTGCGCTTGGCTACCTCTGAAACAAGCACAACCACGGCTGCGGTCAAAAAGTATTTGGTGATGATCCAAGTCATAAGTGGGGCCTCTGTCCTTCCTTCTGCTCTTTGAGCAAAAACTAATTTGTAATTTGTAACCCAATATAAGCATTCAAATGGACATGGTCACGTGCCCCGTCTGGGCTGGACCCTATGGCCGTCAGTAGATTCACCCGAGAATTAACCATCTGGCGTAACCCAAAATTTATAAGGCTTTCTCGTACTCCGGGATCTTTGCTCGAAATGTGATGATATTCGACAAGCCATTCCGTTTTATTGCTCACCCTCCACCCGAGAACTGCGCCATACAGGGTCTCATCAGGATTCTGGGTGCGCAAAACATGTCCAACCTCCGCCCCTGCCGAGAATTGACCGAAATCAATTGAGACCTCGATAGGCAGAAGTGCTCCAACGCCGTGCTCTGCCAAGCCCAATGCCTTCGAACGTGATGAAGGAGCGAAAGTGAATTGTGGGTAGATGGAGACTGACATGGGATTGTTTGCATCCTGATCGATAAACCGCCATTTAAAGCCTACCGTGATCTCACCCAAACCAGATTTGGCATGGCTGCCGTCTGCGTGAATGAATGCCTGAGGCACCTCGATTTTTAGTTGGCCGCGCTCAGTGATACCGAAGTTCAGGTCGATCAATGGTGCCGCATATTCCTGTTGGTCTTTACGGTATCTGGCGGTAACTGCGGTATTAATTTCATAATGTCCGTCACCCGGCGTACCAGGGTCATCGGTCAATAGCGGCGGGCCACCCTGGGCAACCGCAGATGAAGGCAATGCGAACAGGAGCAGTATTTTATATTGGGGTCGCATCTAGCACTTCAAAAAGGCTTCATTATCCGTAGCACCGGACGGCCGTTTACATTTTCAAGCGGCAAATAGACAAGGTGCGTCCGGGGATCAATTGCGATGCTGTGCGCTTTAGCAGCCACGCGGCCCTCTCCTTCCTTAGCAAGCCCTGTTGAGGTGACTCGGAACCAAAGGCAATTTTCGGGAGAGCTAATACTCAATTCCAAATTCCACCCAAAACCTGCCAGCCATGGTGATCACAAAACCGTCACCAGTTGAGATTTAGAGTCCGCCGGCATAAAAATGAACTCAATTGAATATAACTATTCAAAATAAACTTATAACTTACTATTTGCGACCGGTTTCAATTTGCGTACCATTGTTATGAACACCGCCCACTAAGCTCAAGCTGGAGGCGCTCAGTTGAGCTGTATCGGCAAGCTGACCAGTCCGCTGGAAGCGAGCCCAACCTTGACAGAGGACTCATCATGGCAGATATCCACGATGCACATACCGCACTGGGCGACGTCGCCGCCCGCACACTAGCCAACGCCACCAAGACGCGGCCGATGATGCCTACCATCACGCCGCGCTGGCTGCCCCACCTGCTCAACTGGGTACCGGTCGAGGCCGGCATCTACCGCGTGAACAAGGTCAAGGATCCATCCCAGGTCGAGGTCGGCTGCTCGCAACGCGACGAACGCGAACTGCCCGTTACCTACGTGGACTATGAGGAGTGGGGGCGCGAGTACATGCTGTCCGCGGTCAACACCGTGCTGGACGTGCATGTGCGCGTGGCAGACCTCTACAGCAGCCCCTATGACCAGACCGGCGAGCAGTTGCGCCTGATCATAGAAACCATCAAGGAGCGCCAGGAAAGTGAACTGATCAACAACAAGGAATACGGCCTGCTCCATAACGTCGCCAAGTCGCAGCGCATCAAGACCCGTACCGGCGAGCCGACGCCGGACGACCTGGATGAATTGCTCTCCTACGTCTGGAAGGAGCCCGGATTTTTCCTCGCCCATCCCAGGGCCATTGCCGCCTTCGGGCGCGAATGTACCCGCCGCGGCGTGCCGCCGCCCACCGTTTCCTTGTTCGGCTCGCAGTTCCTGACCTGGCGCGGGGTGCCGCTGATTCCGTCGGACAAGATCGGGATCAAGGGCAACAAGACCAGCATCCTGCTGCTGCGCACCGGCGAGAGCCGCCAAGGCGTAGTCGGCCTGTACCAGCCTAATCTGCAGGGCGAGCAGAGCCCCGGCCTGTCAGTGCGCTTCATGGGCATCAACCACAAGGCCATCGCCTCCTATCTGGTATCGCTCTACTGTTCGTTGGCAGTGCTCACAGACGACGCGCTGGCGGTGCTGGATGACGTGGTGT
>DAIDAS010000339.1 GCA_027310505.1 bacterium | reverse complement strand
CACTTAATGTATCTTGAGACATAAATAATGCACTATTTATCATTTATTGTACATATATGTAAAAGTATCATGGTTCCCGTGGTCGTGCCGCATCTGGTGCGGCTGAACGAAGTACGTTTTCCGTTTAACTGATCGAAAGGAATCAAAATGTCTACCCAACCCACCCTGAGGCTTCCCGCGCAAACAATCGAGAACAGCTCTCCCAGAGCGAAAGAGGTTCTGGAGAAAGCACTCGCGCAAGTTGGCTTCATCCCCAATATGTATGGCTATATGGTCAATTCGCCGGCCCTGCTGGACACCTATCTTTTCGGATATAACCAGTTCCGTACCGAATCCGGCTTTAATCCGGCCGAGCAGGAGGTGGTATTTCTCACCATCAGCCGCGAGAACGGTTGCCATTATTGCGTGTCGGCACACAGCGTGATTGCAGATGCGTTTTCCAAGGTGCCGGTCGAGGTGACGGACGCTATTCGCAACGGCACAGAGATTCCGGATGCGAAGCTGAAGGCATTGAGCCATTTCACCCAGGTGCTGCTCGACTCGCGTGGCCATCCCTGCAAGACCGAGGTCGCGGCTTTTGTCGCAGCCGGGTATACGGAAGCGCATGTGTTGAGCATTCTGCTGGCTATCAGCGTCAAGACGCTCAGCAATTATGCCAACCATCTGTTCGAGACGCCGCTCGATGACATGTTCAAACCGCGGGAATGGAACCCCGCCTGCGCTGGTTCTACCTGCAGCAGCAAGGAGTGCGCCGCATAAAGGCAACGGCACCTGGTCTGGCCATTCCTCGCGCTGGTTGTGGGGAATGGCATTTATCAAAATGCATGACATGGAGAATCAAGCATGAGCGACCAAAATCAATTCCGTATTGCAAAATACTGCCAGGCTCCGCTCCGCATGGAGGCCAGGGCCGGATTCAGCGTCTCCCCGGAACAGCTCTTTTCTACCGTATCGAACCCCGCCACTGTGGCAAATTGGGTGCCGCTCATGAAAGGGGTCTCCATGGAGCATGGCAATGCCGGCAATGGCATTGAGTGCGGAATCGGCTCCATCAGGCATTGCGACATGCGCGGTATGGGGGAGCTCAAGGAAACCATCGTCTGGTGGAACCCTCCTCATGGGTATGCTTTTAAAGTTGCGACAAAAATAAGAATGATGCTGCCGACAGAAGATCATGTATCCGTCATGCTCGTCGAGTCTGACGGCAATGGCGGCAGTGTTCTGACCTGGCAACACCATTTCAACTGGCGCGGCCCGTTGTTGCGTCATATGGCGGTCGTCATGTTGCCGATGATGATGAATGCGGCGCTCAACAATCTCCGCAGGGAACTCGGCGGGGTTGGCGGAAGGATGCGTTTTGTCAGGAAATATGGCGCATCGGATTCCCTGAAATAATGGTGTAAGGAATTTTGTAGGAACACGTCTAATCATCACCTCCAGCAATAAAGCGAGTGCGTGATGAAATCATTTCTGCGTCTTCTTTGCCTTTTGCCATTCGTGGTCGTCGGTAGCGCTATGGCTGCCACGGTGCCTTACACCCAGGCTGCCTTCGACAAACTGCAGCACGAAGGTAGCCCCATACTGGTTGGCGTTCATGCTGATTGGTGCCCGGTTTGCCGAGTGCAAGCCCCCATTATCGAATCCCTGCTTAAGCAGAAAGATTTTCAGGGCATGGCATCGTTACGTGTCGATTTCGATCATCAGAAGGAGGTTGTCCGTGCTTTTCACGTTTACAGACAAAGCACGCTGATCGTGTTCAAGGGCGGCAAGGAGGTTGGCCGCAGTTTAGGCGATACCTCGCGCGAAGACATCGAGAGCTTATTGCGCAAGGCGCTGTAAAAGCCAACATGATCGCCGAAATCGGAACCTACGGCCTCAGTTTTCTGGCAGGGGCGCTGTCGACACTATCCCCATGTGTATTGCCGCTGTTGCCAATACTGGTGGGTTCGGCCTTGATGACACATCGATTTGGTCTGTTTGCCCTGGCTGCGGGCCTGACTTCGTCTTTCACCATCGTTGGGATTCTCGTTGCGAGCGTGGGAGCGGTCATCGGCCTGGATCAGGAAGTCTTTCGATTCATTGCTGCAGTACTTCTTGTGCTGGTCGGCATTGTCCTGCTCTCCCCGCTGTTGCAGGAGAGATTTGCAGTTGCCCTCTCCGGGGTAAGCGGCTCGGGGCAATCCCTGCTGAATCACGTTTCCGCTAATGGTCTGTTTGGCCAATTTTTGCTTGGCCTCTTGCTGGGTTTGGTCTGGAGTCCGTGCGTCGGGCCAACCCTTGGGGCGACGATAATCCTTGCCAGCCAGGGACAGAACCTTGCTCACGCTACCCTGGTCATGGCATTGTTTGGATCGGGGGCTAGCGCCCCTTTAGTTG
>DAIDAS010000290.1 GCA_027310505.1 bacterium | reverse complement strand
GGTGGAAGAAGGCGACACCATCGAAATCGACATCCCGAACCGCCGCATCCATCTGGCGGTATCCGTAGAAGAACTGGATCGCCGACGCGCCGCCATGGAAGCCAAGGGCGCACAGGCCTGGAAGCCGGTTAGCCGCGAACGCCGGGTTTCCGTTGCCCTGCGCGCCTATGCCGCGATGGCCACCAGCGCCGCCAAGGGCGCCGTACGGGATGTAACCCAGGTAGAACGCAAGTCATGAGTGCTGGGGTATTGAACGAAAAATTTGGTTTGGGTTCATCGCTACGCTTTACCGAAGATACCAGCGGCCTGATGGTCGCCGAGATCGAGAATCCGCGCGCCTCGGCGAAAATCACCCTGCAGGGTGCGCACCTGTTGATGTGGCGGCCACGCACCTCGTCCATCCCCGTGGTATGGCTGTCGGAAGACGCGCAATCGGGGCCGGGCAAATCGCCCCATAGCGGCGCACCGGTGTGCTGGCCGTGGTTTGGCGCACATGAAAGCAATCCGGACTTGCCCTCCCACGGCTACGCGCGTACCGCGCCGTGGGAAGTCATCGAATCAGGCAACGAACCGGACGGTGCCACGCGCATCGTCCTGCGCCTGACTGAAAATGACACATTCCGCACGCAATGGCCGCACGGCGCCACATTGGAGCTGACCGTGATTGTTGGCGACAGCCTGAAACTGGCGCTCACGACCACCAACAACGGCGGCGAAGATTTTGTCATTGGCGAAGCCTTCCACACCTACTTCCAGGTCGGCGACATCGCCCAGGCACGCGTCACCGGGCTGGAGGGCGTCACTTACGCCGACAAGGTGCAGAACTACGCGCGCGGCGTGCAGCAGGATGCGATCACGTTTTCGGGCGAAACCGACCGCGTCTATCTCGATACCGAGGACGAGTGCGTCATCGAAGACCCCTCCTTGCGCCGCCGTATCCATATCGCCAAATCGGGCAGCCGCTCTACCGTAGTGTGGACCCCTGGGCAGGAAAAAGGCGACAGGCTGGGCGATCTCGGCAAGGAAGGCTGGCGCCGCATGCTTTGTGTGGAATCAGCCAACGCACTGGAAAATCGAGTGACCGTCTCCGCAGGGCAATCACATACCCTGGCCGTCGAGTACCGCGCAGAACCCCTGTAATACCTAAGTAATTTAATCAACAATTCTGCTAGACTGACGCTTTGCCCGCAAAGTGTCAGTCATGCCGAATCGCCTCATCACCGAAACCAGCCCCTACCTACTGCAACATGCCAACAACCCCGTAGATTGGCACCCATGGGGCGAGCGGGCGCTCACTCTGGCACGCGAACTCGACAAGCCCATCCTGCTTTCAATCGGCTATTCGGCCTGTCACTGGTGCCACGTCATGGCCCACGAGTCGTTCGAGAACCCGGCTACCGCAGCAGTGATGAACGAGTTGTTCGTCAACATCAAGGTCGATCGCGAAGAACGCCCCGACCTCGACCAGATTTACCAGCACGCCCACGCCATCCTGTCGCGTCGCAGCGGCGGCTGGCCGTTGACCATGATCCTCACTCCGGATCAGGTGCCGTTCTTCGGCGGCACTTATTTCCCGCCCACACAACGCTACGGGTTGCCGGGATTCACCGACATGCTGCGTCAGATCGCGACGGCCTGGCACGAACGCCGGTCCGAGATCGATGCGCAGAATGTCTCCGTGCTGGCGATCCTGGAAAAAACCACGCGACAGGACGCCCCGGCTGAACTGGATGGTGCAGTCGTGACAGCTGCCGCATCCCATCTGGCGGAAATGTTCGACCCGGTGCACGGCGGGTTCGGCGGCGCACCCAAATTCCCAAATCCGGCCGACTTGGCATTATTGCTGCACGGCGGTCAGAATGCCCGCCACATGGCGCTCTTCACGCTCTCTAAAATGGCCGATGGCGGCATTTACGACCACGTGGGCGGCGGCTTCTGCCGTTACAGCGTGGACGATCACTGGGAAATCCCGCATTTCGAGAAAATGCTGTATGACAACGGCCAGTTGCTGGGCTTGTACAGTGACGCTTGGATGCAAACCGGAGAAGCTCAATACCGTGAGGTGCTGGAGCAGACCGTCGATTGGCTGACCCGGGAAATGCAGTCTGCAGACGGCGCCTTCCATTCATCCCTCGACGCCGACAGCGAAGGCGAGGAAGGCCGGTTCTATGTCTGGCAACGCCATGAATTGCAGCAGTTGCTGAGCACGCAGGAATACGCCCTGCTCCGGCACCGCTACGGCCTGGACAATGCGCCCAACTTCGAACATGCCTGGCATCTGCATGTTACGTGCGACATCGATGCAGCCGCACAAAAACTGGGCATCTCCCTGCCGGACGTGGCCGAGGTGTGGGAGTCCGCGCAACAAAAACTGCGGCAGGCGCGTGACTTACGCATACGGCCCGGGCGTGACGACAAACTGCTCACCAGCTGGAATGCACTGACGATTGCCGGGCTGGCCCGCGCCGGGCGGGCTCTTGGCCATCCGGAGTGGATACTGGCTGCCCGGCAGGCTGTCGATTTCATCCATGAACACCTGTGGCAAGACGGCCATCTCCTGGCAACAGCCAAGGATGGCAAGGCGCACCTCAACGCCTATCTCGACGATCACGCTTTCCTGTTGCAGGCGCTGCTGGAACTGCTGCAGGCCGATTTTCGCAAGAGCGACCTGGATTTCGCGATGGCGCTTGCCGACGCCCTGCTCGCACGCTTCCAGGACCCCGCAGTTGGCGGCTTCTTCTTCACCAGCCACGATCACGAGCAATTGATCCAGCGCCCAAAATCCGCGCACGACAACGCCACCCCGTCCGGCAATGGAATCGCCACTTTCGCCCTGCAACGGCTGGGGCACCTGCTGGGCGAGGCGCGCTACCTGAAGGCCGCTGAAAACACGCTGCGCGCTTTCGCCGACACCATGCGGCGCAACCCTGCCGCCTGCCCCAGTCTGGTGATGGCGCTGGATGAATACCTGACCCCGCCCACCGTGCTCATTCTGCGCGGGCCGGAGAAGGAAATGGCTGACTGGAAGGCGAGACTCGACCGCAGATGGCTGCCGGGCACACTAGTGCTCGCCCTTCCCGAGTCTGCAATAAATTTACCGCAAGCCATTGATCGGCCTTTACAAGTTCATGTCAACGCATGGTTATGTCGAGGCGTTGAGTGCTTACAGGCAATTGATCAGTGGGAAGTGTTGCTGGAGAAGCTTCTTGGCAAACATCCCGAAAGCCGTTTATGATTAATTGCTTTTTTGATGTTTGCATACGGTTATTACATAAGATCTATATCGAAGGAGAAAGCATGAAAGCATTGATGATGACGATCGCCGCTGCCGGTGCTCTGGTACTGGCTGGTCAAGCAAGCGCGGATGACGCCAAGGCGCTGGCACAGAAGAGCGGCTGCCTGGCCTGCCACAGCGTTGACAACAAGATTCTTGGCCCGGCTTACAAAGATGTAGCTGCCAAGTACAAGGGCCATCCAGAAATGGAAGCCAAGCTGGTCGAGAAGGTCAAGAAGGGTGGCAGCGGCGTTTGGGGCCCGATCCCGATGCCGGCCAACAGCCCGCAAGTCAAGGACGAGGACATCAAGACCATCGTTCACTGGGTGCTGACCCTGTAATTCCGGATCTTTCGGAATGCAAAAAGCCGGTCTCGCGACCGGCTTTTTTTATTGTCCGCAACCGCTATTGTTGCTTTGCAAGCTTGCTATGGCGGATGGAGTACGCAAAGTAGACAACGACGCCGATCGCCAACCATGCCAGGAAACGGTGCCAGGTCTCGCGCGGCAGAAAAGCCATCAACGCCAGGCAGGACAATACACCTAACGCCGGGATCAGCGGATTCCACGGGTTCTTGAACGGCCGATGCAGATCTGGTTGCCTGATGCGCAGCACGATCACCCCGACACAGACCATCACAAAGCTTGCGAGCGTGCCGATATTCACCGTCTCCGCCAATTCGCCCAGCGGAAAGAAACCGGCAATCATGGATATAACGAACCCGCACAACAGAATGATGCGCACCGGCGTGTGGCGGGCAGGGTTGATGACGGAGAAAAACGGCGAGATGAGACCGTCGCGGCTCATGGCGTAGAGAATGCGCGTCAGGCCGTAAAGCAGCACCAGCAACACGGTGATCAGGCCGGCGAGCACCCCGGTGGCGACCAGCGTGGACGACCAGGTATAGCCGAGCTTGGTCAGCGCAAAAGCAACCGGCGAAGACACATTGAGTTCGGTATAAGGCAGCACGCCGGTCAGAACGCCCGACACCAGGATATATACCACCGTGCAAAACAGCAGCGATGCGATCAGGCCGATCGGCAGGTCGCGCTGCGGGTTCTTGGCTTCATCCGCCGCGGTAGAGACCGCATCGAATCCGAAGTAGGCGAAGAACACCAGTGATGCGCCGGCCAGCACGCCGGTTGTTTTGCCGTCAGGTAATGTCTCGAACCAGCCGTAGGGCATGAACGGATGCCAGTTGTCACTATTGATATGCAGCGAGGCGAGGGCGAGGAAAATGAAGATGGTGCTGAGTTTGATGGCGACGATGACATTGTTGACCTGCGCACTCTCTTTGACCCCCGCGATCAGCAGCAGCACCAGCATCCAGATGATGCCGAATGCCGGCAGGTTGATAATGCCGCCCTGGCTGGGGGCCTTGATCCAGACATCCGGCAGGTGCAGGTTGAAATTGCCCAGCGTGTGGACGAAATAGCCCGACCAGCCATTGGCGACCGCCGCTGCGCCCACGCCGTATTCCAGCAGCAGGGTCCAGCCGATGACCCAGGCGAAGAATTCGCCGAAGGCAACATAGCTATAGCCATACGCACTGCCCGAGCCACCGACCGAAGACGCGAGTTCGGCATAGGACAGCGCGGCGAACCCAGAAGCGATGCCGGCAATGATGAATGAAATGGTGACGGCCGGGCCGGAAAGCGTGGCCGCCGCAATGCCGGTCAGCACAAAGATGCCCGTACCAATCGCGCAACCAATCCCTAGCAACGCCAGATCAAACGCGCTCAGGCACTTTTTAAGTCCGCTGTGATCCCCGGATGTAATCGCCTTGGAGCGAAAAAGACGTGCAGGCATTCATGATCTCCCTATTATTGTACGCGGGGCTAGTATGCATGAAACATACCGGCCCGGGCCAGCAATTCAATGGCGCTACGCCAGCCAGTCTTTACCGATCAGAAAATCCGTATACAACTTCGCCTCCGCCGACCCCGCCTCCGGCTGCCAGTCGTAACGCCATTTGACGATGGGCGGCATCGACATGAGGATGGATTCGGTCCGGCCGCCGGATTGCAGCCCGAACAGGGTGCCGCGGTCGTACACCAGATTGAATTCGACATAGCGCCCGCGCCGGTAGGCCTGGAAATCACGCTCGCGTTCGCCATAAGCAACATCCTTGCGGCGCTGCAGAATCGGCAGATAGGCATGCAGGAAAGCGTCTCCCACGCCTTGCATCATGGCGAAGCTCTGCTCGAAACCCAGTTGATTGAAATCGTCGAAGAACACGCCGCCAATGCCGCGCGGTTCCTTGCGGTGCTTGAGATAGAAATAATCGTCGCACCAGCGCTTGAATTCCGGATACAGTGTGTCGCCAAATGGCGCCAGCGCCTGCTTGCAGGTGCGGTGGAAATGCTCGGCATCCTGTTCGAAGCCATAATAAGGCGTGAGATCCATGCCGCCACCGAACCACCATACCGGGTCCTCGCCGGCCTTCTTCGCCATGAAGCAGCGCACGTTCATATGCACCGTGGGTGCATACGGGTTGCGCGGATGCAGCACCAGCGACACGCCAGCCGCCTCAAAGCTGCGTCCTGAGCTAGCAGGACGGCCTGCGCTAGCAGAAGGCGGCAGCTTGTCGCCCATGACATGCGAGAAATTGACCCCGCCACGTTCCAGCACATGGCCTTCCTCGATCACGCAACTCACGCCGCCACCGCCTTCCGGGCGTTGCCAGGCATCATGCAGAAAATGCTTGCCATCCGCCAGTTGCAGCGCCTCGACAATGCGGTTCTGCAGGTTGGCGAAGTAATCTTTTACGGCATTGAAATCCATGATTTACTTTCTGATGACCTGACCGGTCACAAGGTGTTGAATGGTGGAAGGCCGGCGGCGCGGACCGATGCGCCCGGGAATAATCAAGGCGCGCCGGCCAAACATGCGGCGACATTCTTCTGCCGTCCTGGCAGGCTTGCCGCCGCTGAGGTTGGCGCTGGTGGACACCAGCGCCATTTCTGCCAGACGGCACAGATGAGCGGCACCCGGATGTGCCGTCACGCGTACGGCAATCGTGTCATGAACTCCGCGCAGGAAAGCCGGGCAGTCGCGGGATGCGGGCACCAGCCAGGTATGCGGTCCGGGCCAGGCCGCACGCATCCGTCGTTGCAATAGAGGGGGTAATTTCGCCAGGAAAGGCCGCAACTGGCGGGGGTGCGCGGCAATCAGGATCAGCCCCTTGGCGGCGCTGCGCTTTTTCAGGGCAAGCACACGTTTGACCGCGCGCGGATTGCGCGGGTCGCAGCCCAGCCCATAGCAGGACTCTGTCGGGTAGGCGATGACGCCGCCACGCTTCAAGTGCTGACGAATGCGCGCGCCGCCGATCAAAATCCGGTTATCCTTTGATGGCGCGCCAGCCGATGTCGCGGCGCATCTGGCTGCCTTCGAAATGGATACCTTCGGCGACCTGGTAAGCGCGGCTCTGCGCCTGCTTGACCGTATCGCCCAGTGCTGTCACGCACAGCACGCGGCCACCGCTGGTTACCGGCTGGCCATCCTTCATCGCCGAGCCCGCATGAAACACGTGGGCATCCTGTAAATCCTTGGGCAGGCCGGTAATGGCATCGCCTTTGCGCGGTTCGTCAGGGTAACCGGCCGAAGCCATGACGATACCCAGCGCAGTGCGACGGTCCCACTCCGCTTCCACCTGATCCAGCGTGCCGTTGACTGCGTGCTCGACCAGCGTCACAAAATCGCTCTTCAGGCGCAGCATGATAGGCTGGGTTTCCGGGTCACCCATGCGGCAGTTGAATTCCAGCGTTTTCGGGTTGCCGTTTTTGTCGATCATCAGCCCCGCATACAAAAAGCCGGTGTAGCGGATGCCATCCTTGGCCATGCCCTGAATGGTCGGACGGATGATTTCGCGCATCGCCTTGGCGTGGATTTCCGGAGTTACCACCGGCGCAGGCGAGTACGCCCCCATACCACCGGTATTCGGGCCCAGATCGCCATCCAGCAGGCGTTTGTGATCCTGGCTGGTCGCCAGCGGCAGAATATGCTCGCCATCGCACATGACGATGAAGCTGGCTTCTTCGCCCTCGAGGAACTCCTCGATCACCACCCGCGCACCAGCCGCACCCAGCTTGTTGTCAGCCAGCATCATGTCGATGGCGTCATGGGCGTCCTGCTCGCTCATGGCGACCACCACCCCCTTGCCGGCAGCCAAGCCATCCGCCTTGACGACAATGGGCGCGCCCTGCTGCTTGACGTAAGCATGCGCCTCGGCAGCATCCGAGAAGGTCGCATAGGCTGCCGTCGGGATTCCGTGACGCAGCATGAAGGCCTTGGCGAAATCTTTCGAAGATTCCAGTTGTGCAGCGGCCTTGGTCGGGCCGAAGATTTTCAGGCCGGCAGCCATGAAAGCGTTGACCACGCCTTGCGACAGCGGCGCTTCCGGACCCACCACGGTCAGGGCGACCTGCTCGTCCTGCGCGAATTTGACCAGATCGGGGATTGCCGTAATCGGCACATTCACCATATCCGGGTCGAGCGCCGTTCCGGCGTTGCCGGGTGCCACATAGACCCGGGTTGTCCTGGGGCTCTTCGCCAGTTTCCATGCCAGCGCGTGTTCGCGCCCGCCGTTGCCAATGACCAGAATTTTCATGAAAACCTCAACTCAATGCCTGAAATGGCGCACACCAGTCAGCACCATGGCCAGGCCGTGTTCGTCCGCTGCCGCAACCACTTCTTCGTCGCGCACGCTGCCACCCGGCTGGATGACGCAGACTGCACCGGCTTCGGCCAGCACGTCCACGCCGTCACGGAACGGAAAGAAGGCATCGGACGCCACCACCGAACCAGCCAGCGACAGCCCGGCATTCTGGGCCTTGATCGCGGCAATGCGGGTACTGTCCACACGGCTCATCTGACCTGCGCCGACACCCAGCGTCATGCCGTTGCCGCAGAACACGATGGCGTTGGATTTGACGAACTTGGCCACACGCCAGGCGAACAACATGTCGTCAAGTTGCTCCGGGGTCGGTTGTTTTTTGGTCACCACCTTGAGCTGGTCGCGGCTGACGTTCAGCGCGTCCGGGGTCTGCAGCAGCAGGCCGCCGCCGACGCGCTTGTATTCGAGGGCGTTGTTGCCGTTCCCGAGCGGCACCACCAGCACGCGCAGGTTGGCCTTGGCGGCCAGCGCAGCCTTGGCGTCGGCGGTGAAGGACGGGGCAATCAACACTTCGACAAAATGCTTGCGCTCGTTCATCGCGTTGACCACGTCGATGCCGACTTCGCCGTTGAAGGCGATGATGCCGCCAAAAGCAGAGGTCGAGTCGGTCTTGAAGGCCTTCTCGTAGGCGCCGAGCAGGTGACCGTCGATCGCCACACCGCACGGGTTGGCGTGCTTGACGATGACGCAGGCCGGCACATCGAAAGTCTTGACGCATTCCCATGCGGCATCGGCATCACCAATGTTGTTGTAGGAGAGTTCCTTGCCCTGCAACTGTTTAAAGCTGGCCAGCGCACCGGCTGGCACGGTGGCATCGCGGTAGAAAGCGGCATCTTGGTGCGGATTCTCGCCATAACGCAAGTCGAGCACCTTAGAGAACTGGGCATTGAAGCGATCCGGGAAGGCCAGTTTCTCGCCCTTGGCATCCAGCGCAGTCAGGTAATTGCTAATGGCACCATCGTATTCCGCCGTGTGGGAAAACGCCTTTTTCGCCAACGCCAGACGCGTCTCGGCGCCAATCGCGCCGCGGCTGGACTCCATCTCGCGGGTCAGCAGCTCGTAATCGGCCGGATCGGTCACGATGGCAACGTGGTTGTAGTTCTTGGCTGCCGCGCGCACCATGGTCGGGCCGCCGATGTCGATGTTCTCGATGGCTTCTTCCAGCGAGCAATCCGGCTTGGCAATGGTTTCGCGGAACGGGTAGAGATTGACCACCACCATATCGATAGCAGGAATCTCAGCCTCCTGCATGGCACTGACGTGCTCCGGCAGATCGCGTCGACCGAGAATGCCGCCGTGCACCTTGGGGTGCAGTGTCTTCACACGGCCATCCAGCATTTCCGGAAAACCGGTGTAATCGCTGACTTCGATCACCGGGACGTTGTTGTCGCGAAACAGCTTGGCAGTGCCTCCGGTCGAAAGAATTTCGACACCGAAGCGGGTCAGGGTCCGGGCAAATTCAAGAATGCCCTGCTTGTCGGAAACGCTGATAAGCGCACGTTTGATGATCGTCATGGAAGTTACTACCGAAATAAGAAGAAATTACAGAAAAATAAAATTCCGTGCCGCATGGGATCGAAAGCGGGACGCAGTGCCACAGGCCGTACGAAGAGTAAGGCAAGGACTGGCGACACAGCGTTCGATCGAATGCAGCATGAAATTACTGAAAGCCGTGCTGCTTGAGCTTTTTACGCAAGGTATTGCGGTTGAGGCCCAGAATTTCCGCCGCCTTGCTCTGGTTGCCGCCTGCGTGGTTGAGCACATAATCCAGTAGCGGCTTCTCCACGCAATTGAGCAGCATGTCATAGACGGCGTGCGGCGGCTCACCATCCAGATCCCTGAAATAAGCTTCAAGCGAGCCGCGCACGCACGCAGCCAGATCATTCTTTTCACGGACGCCCATTATGCCGCCATCGCCTCTTCCTGATCTTGTTCGACATATTGCAGATGCTGCCCCTGTTGCAGCAAATGGCCGAAAAACTCATTGACTGCCTGCAATTGCGCCTCGACCGTCGGCAACTGGTTCATGGCATGGCGGAATTGCGCGGAACCGACCAGTCCCTTGGTATACCAGGAGATATGCTTGCGCGCCACACGCACACCGGTCAACTCGCCATAAAAACCATACAAATCATCAAGATGATCCAGCAACACCCGATGGATCTCAGCAACCTTCGGTGGCGACAGATGCGTGCCGGTATTCAGGTAATGCTCGATCTCGCGAAAAATCCAGGGACGCCCCTGTGCCGCGCGACCGATCATAATGCCGTCGGCACCGGTCTGGTCCAGCACCAGCTTCGCCTTTTCCGGGGAGGTGATGTCGCCGTTGGCGATAATGGGAATGCGTACTGCCTGCTTCACCTCGGCGATCAGGTCGTACCGGGCATCGCCGGTATATGCCTGGCAGCGGGTGCGGCCGTGGATGGCCAGCGCCTGGATGCCGCTCTGCTCGGCAATGCGCGCCACCAGCAGCACGTTCTTGTTGGCATGATCCCAACCCAACCGGGTCTTCAGCGTCACCGGCACTTCAGGAACGGCTTTCACCACCGCCTCCAGAATACGCGTCACCAGCGGCTCGTCGCGCAACAGGGCGGAACCTGCCATCACGTTGCAGATTTTCTTTGCCGGGCACCCCATGTTGATGTCGATGATCTGCGCGCCGTGATCGACGTTGTAGCGCGCGGCCTCGGCCAGCATCTTTGGGTCGGCGCCGGCGATCTGAACCGACTTGGGCTCAGTCTCGCCCTCATGGTTGGCGCGACGCTTCGTCTTTTCGGAACCGTACAGCAGCGAGTTGGAGGTCACCATCTCACTCACCGCCATGCCCGCCCCCAGGCGCTTGCACAGCTGGCGGAAAGGGCGGTCGGTCACCCCTGCCATGGGAGCGACAATCAGGTTGTTTCTCAGCTTGTAGGGACCGATCTGCAAAGGTATGCCGCTACTTTCTATTGGGGGAAAGCTGCCTATTTTATATGCAATCCGCCGCATCGCGCTAGTCAATCAGCGCCGAGCGGATCGGCAGATAACATCAGCCTTTATGCGGGCACGGCTGCTTGACACAATCGGCATAGATATAGAGTGAATGCTCGCGGATGGTGAAACCACGATCGCTCGCGGCTTTTTTCTGCCGCTTTTCGATTTCTTCGTCACAAAACTCTTCCACCCGTCCGCACTGCAGGCAGACGATATGATCATGGTGCCCGCCCTGATTCAGCTCGAATACCGCCTTGTCGCTCTCGAAATGGTGGCGCACCAGCAGCCCGGCCTGCTCGAACTGGGTCAGCACCCTATAAACTGTCGCCAGGCCGACATCCTCGCCGCTGGTCAGCAGCATACGGTACACATCC
>DAIDAS010000333.1 GCA_027310505.1 bacterium | reverse complement strand
CGTCAAGCGCGGCCTGGGCTGCCTCGCGCGTGTCGAAGTATTCTTCAGATTCGCGGCTGATCGGGCCGTCCCCTGGGTCGAAAGTGCCGATATAGAACCGCCCTTTTTTGTGGTTTTGAAGCACTTGAAGCGGCAAGTCCAGATTGCACCAGGTCTTGGCCAGCTGGCCGGTTTTGGGTTTTTGGGTGTTCATGGTGTTCCTCGCAAGTTATGGTTTCACGATGCCGGGGCCGGTGGCCCCGGCAGGTCTGCCCTACTTCACCAGCTGGCGCATTTTGTGCGCCAGCGCCCACAAGGCGCGGTTGAGCGCCACGCTGCCGTCAATGCCTTCCACTGCGCGGGTTTTAGTGCGGCGACCTTGGCGAGTGCGGCCGGGGAGTCCGCCGCGCACCATGTTTTCCTGCACGCGGTTGAAAGTCGTCCACAAGTCGCTGCGCATGTCCTCCGTCCGCTTTGGGGTCGTCTCAGAAAACGGAATTTAAAGTACGTTAAGACTTTGGCAGCGGCTGTAGCGGCCTGAACTTCCCCACACCGACCTTGGCGCTGCTGCGCCAGAGGTAATCGCCGGTCAGGTTGATGTGCTCCCACCCCAGCGGCGACAGGTATTGCAACAGCGCATCATCAACACCTTGACCGTGATTGCGCAAGGCGTTCGCCGCCCTTTCCAGATAGACGGTGTTCCACAACACAATGGCCGCTGTTACCAGATTGAGGCCGCTGGCCCGGTAGCGCTGTTGCTCAAAGCTGCGGTCGCGGATTTCGCCCAGCCGGTTGAAGAACACCGCCCTGGCCAGCGCGTTGCGCGCCTCGCCCTTGTTGAGTCCGGCCTGCACACGGCGGCGCAGTTCCACACTTTGCAGCCAGTCCAGGATGAACAATGTGCGCTCGATGCGCCCCAGCTCGCGCAGGGCGATGGCCAAGCCGTTTTGGCGCGGATAGCTGCCAAGCTTGCGCAGCATCAGCGAGGCCGTGACTGTGCCCTGTTTGATCGAAGTGGCCAGCCGTAGGATTTCATCCCAATGGGCGCGAATAGCCTTGATGTTTAGCCTGTCGCTGCTAATCATCGGCTTGAGCGCATCGTAAGCAGTATCGCCCTTGGGAATGAACAGCTTGGTGTCGCCCAGGTCGCGGATGCGCGGTGCGAAGCGGAAGCCCAGCAGATGCATCAAGGCGAAGACATGATCGGTGAAGCCCGCCGTGTCGGTGTAGTGTTCCTCGATGCGCAAATCGGACTCGTGGTACAGCAGGCCGTCAAGCACATAGGTCGAGTCGCGCAGGCCGACGTTGACTACCTTGGCGCTGAAGGGTGCGTATTGGTCGGAGATGTGCGTGTAAAAAGTTCGCCCAGGGCTGCTTCCATATTTCGGGTTGATGTGCCCGGTACTCTCTGCCTTGCTGCCGGTTCTGAAGTTCTGACCGTCCGACGATGACGTGGTGCCGTCGCCCCAGTTTCCGGCGAAGGGTTGCCGAAACTGCGCGTTCACCAGCTCGGCCAGCGCCGTCGAATAGGTTTCGTCGCGGACATGCCAGGCTTGCAACCAGGACAGCTTGGCGTAGGTTGTACCTGGGCAGGATTCGGCCATCTTGGTTAAACCGAGGTTGATCGCGTCGGCCAGAATCGTCGTCATCAACAAGGTTTTGTCCTTGGCGCTGTCGCCGGTCTTCAGGTGTGTGAAGTGCCGCGTGAAACCTGTCCATTCATCGACCTCCATCAGCAGCTCGGTGATTTTGAGGTGAGGCAGCAGCATGGCCGTCTGGTCGATCAGGGCTTGCGCAGCATCGGGCACCGCCGCATCCAACGGCGTAATCTTCAGGCCCGACGCGGTGGTGATGATGGCGTCCGGCAGTTCATTGGCCGCTGCCATGCGGTTGACCGCGGCGAGTTGTTGCTCCAACAATTCCAGCCGTTCACGCAGGTACTGGTCGCAGTCGGTGGCTACGGCCAGCGGCAATTCGCTGGCCAGCTTCAGAGTGACGAACTTCTCGACCGGCACCAAGTATTCGTCGAAGTCTTTGAACTGGCGCGAGCCTTGCACCCACACGTCGCCCGAGCGCAGCGCGTTCTTCAGTTCCGACAGCGCGCATAACTCGTAGTAACGCCGGTCGATACCCTCGTCGGTCAGAACCAGTTTGGCCCAGCGTGGCTTGATGAATGCGGTTGGTGCGTCGGCGGGTACCTTGCGGGCGCTGTCGCTGTTCATGCCGCGCAGAACGTCGATGGCATCGAGCACCCCCTTGGCGGTGGGCGCAGCTCGCAGCTTGAGCACGTCGAGGAACTGCGGCGCGTAGCGACGCAAGGTGGCGCAGCTCTCGCCAATGTGATGCAAGAAATCAAAGTCCGCAGGTCGCGCCAGTGTTTGCGCCTCTGTGACGCTGGCGGCGAAGGTGTCCCACGGCATGACGGCCTCGATGGCGGCAAACGGATCGCCGCCGTTTTGCTTGGCCTTGATCAAGGCTTGCCCGATGCGTCCATACAGCCGCACCTTGTCATTGATCGCCTTGCCGCTGGCCTGAAACTGCTGCTGATGTTTGTTCTTGGCCGCGTTGAACAGCTTACCGATGATGCGGTCGTGCAGGTCGATGATTTCGTCGGTGACGGTGGCCATGCCTTCGATGGCCAGCGCGACCAGGGTGGCATAGCGTCGCTGCGACTCGAACTTGGCCAGGTCGGCGGGCGTCATCTGTCCACCCTCGCGGGCGATTTTGAGCAAGCGGTTTTGGTGTACCTGCCGTTCGATTCCAGCAGGTAGGTCAAGCGCCTGCCAGGCTTTGAGGCGTTCGATGTGTTCAAGCATGTGGCGCGAGTTCGGTTTTGCAGGCGATTGGCGCAGCCACGCCAGCCAAGTCGCTTTGCTGCCATCCTTGCGCTTGAGAAGTTTGTCGAGGCGCTGCCGGTGGACGCTTGTCAGGGTGTCAGTTAGAGCGGCGTGAATGCGCCGGTTGGCGCGGGTGATCGCCTCGGCGCAGATACGTTCTATCACGCCGACCGCTGGCAGCAAAACGCTCTTGTGGCGCAACCGCTCGACTAGTTCGCGCGCCAGCAC
>DAIDAS010000332.1 GCA_027310505.1 bacterium | reverse complement strand
GTTCTCCTATGCCAACAGCAACGGTTTCAACCATGGATACCCAACTTCGCGCCACTCGCTGAGTTGCTCGGTGATTGCCGAAGCAGGCGATGAGATGCAGCGTGATTACTGGTACACCAGCGCCCGCGCTTCATCTGATCTCGATTCAGCGGAGGCTGTAGGTCGCAGGGCCGGCGAGCGTACGGCGCGACGCCTCGGCGCGCAGCAGTTGAAGACCATGCAGGTGCCAGTGCTGTTTGATGCCACTGTCGCGGGCGGATTGCTTTCGCACTTCATCTCGGCGATTTCGGGCGGCAGCCTGTATCGCAAGTCGTCATTTTTACTGGATAGCCTGGGCAAGCAGATATTTCCGGCGCACATCCATATTGCCGAGCAGCCCCATTTGCCCAGAGGTCTTGCCAGTTCCGCCTTTGATAATGAGGGGGTTGCGACACGGGCGCGCGATCTCGTCACGGGCGGCGTGTTGAACGGTTATGTGCTTTCCAGCTATTCAGCGCGCAAGCTGGGCATGACGACGACCGGCAACGCAGGCGGCAACCACAACCTGATTCTGCAAAGCGGTGAGCTGGATTTTGCCGGGCTGCTCCAGTCTATGCATACCGGGTTACTGGTGACGGAGCTATTGGGGCACGGGATCAACATGGTGACTGGCGATTATTCGCGTGGCGCAGCCGGATTCTGGGTGGAAAACGGCGTCATTCAATATCCGGTGGAAGAAATTACCATTGCAGGCAACCTCAAGGACATGTTTCGGCAGATTGCCGCCGTTGGCAATGATGTGCTGGTGCAGGGCTCCAAGCGTGCCGGCTCGATTCTGGTTGAGTGCATGACGATCGCCGGGCAATAAGCGTGCTGCGCTGCCGTAGATACCGGCAATAAAAAAGCCCCGCACCTGCGGGGCTTTTTTGTGGGGCGTTCTTGAAGCTTATTTCTTTTCGCCGGTGACTGGCTGGGGGTCATCCTGGTCGGCACCGGAATCCTGAGCGGGGGCGTTGCCGTCATATATCTGCGTGTTGCGGCGTTGCAGGTATGCATCGCGCATGAACGCGTAAGGATCAAGCGCTGCCTCGTCCAGCAGGTCGCTGCCCGGCAGGTAGCTGGCGCGGGTGTCGATGAACTTGGTCAGCAGGATTTGGTTGCGGTCACGTGTGTCATCCACATAGCCGATCGGGTCGAAAAACGCGGTATCCACGACCAGGCCGCCAGTGTCGCGCAGCGTGCTTGGGCCGAAGAAAGGCAGCACCAGGTAGGCGCTGTCCTTCCAGCCCCAGTAAGCCAGGGTCTGGCCAAAGTCTTCCTTGCGTTCCTCGATGCCGTCCATGGAGGCCCAGTCCACCAGGCCGGCAATACCGAAGGTGGTGTTGATGGCGAAGCGGCCGGTGTCGTCCATGGCCTTGTCGAGCTTGAACTGCAGCAGGTCGTTGATGATGGTGACGACCGTCCCCAGGTTGGCGAAGAAATTGTTCACGCCGGTGCGAACCGGGCTCGGCAGTACGGCTTTGTAGGCGCCTGCAATCGGCTTGACGGCAGCCTTGTCGACCGTGTCGTTGAATTTGTAGATGCCGCGGTTCAGCCCCTCCAGCGGATCCTTGTTGGCCTGCGTGGCGCAGCCGCCCAGCATGCCGGCCATCAAAATACCGACGAGAAAACCCCTGATACCAATTGTGCGCATGCGAAATCCCAGATTTATTGTTGTATCGACATACCTGCAGGCATAGCCCTACCGGTATTCAATGTGGAACTTTAATGGACGGGTATCCCCTTGTCCAGCCATTTGAAAGGCGTTCAAAAAGCATGATACAGTCGTGTTGTAAAAATGTTACACCGCGAATGGCGGCAACGCATTCGCATCACTCAGACACCTCTGGAGATCGAGCATGCATGGCATTACCATTACCCAGTTCCTGATTGAAGAGCAGCGCAAGGTGGGTAGCGCGACCGGCGAATTTACGCTGTTGCTGAACCACATCGTCACGGCCTGCAAGCGGATTTCGTGCGCGGTGAATAAGGGGGCGCTGGTCGGCACCATGGGAAATCTGGAGTCGGAGAATATCCAGGGCGAGACGCAAAAACAGCTCGATGTGATTACCAACGACATTTTCCTCGAAGCCAACCAATGGGCGGGCTATATCGCCGGCATGGCGTCCGAGGAAATGGATGACCCCTATGATATCCCGGAGAAATATCGCCAGGACGGCAAATACCTGCTGCTGTTCGACCCTCTGGACGGCTCTTCCAATGTCAATGTCAACATTTCGGTCGGTACCATTTTTTCCATCCTGCACAGCCCGCAGGGCGTGACCAACCCCAAGGTGGAAGACTTTCTGCAGCCTGGCACTCGGCAGGTTTGCGCCGGCTATGCGCTGTATGGATCCTCTACCATGCTGGTGCTGACCACCGGCCATGGCGTGAACGGGTTTGCCCTGGATCGTGAAATGGGCGAGTTTATCCTGACCAATCCAGACATGCAGATCCCGGCCGATACGCATGAATTTGCCGTCAACATGTCCAACCAGCGTTTCTGGGAGGCGCCGGTGCAACGCTATGTCAGCGAGTGCCTGCAAGGTGAAGAAGGCGTCCGGGGCAAGGATTTCAACATGCGCTGGGTGGCCTCCATGGTGGCTGAAGTCCACCGCATCCTGATCCGCGGCGGCCTGTTCATGTATCCGATGGACAGCAAGCTGCGGGATAAGGGCGGCAAACTGCGCCTGATGTACGAAGCCAATCCGATGAGCTTTATCGTGGAGCAGGCGGGCGGAGCGTCATCCACCGGGCGCGAACGCATTCTGGATATCCAGCCCAGCGGCTTGCATCAGCGGGTGCCGGTGATTCTGGGTTCAAAAAACGAGGTCGGAGTGCTGGTAGGCTACCACCGTACCTGACCTTTGCCGGTTAGGCAGAAGCCGCCTGCGGGCGGCTTTTTATTGCCCGGTTCCTTTGTATAAAGCGAGTGCTCGCTCGCGCTGCAAAGTGTGCTCTACAATGGGGCATGGGTAATGCTCCCCAATCCGCAGTCCGAGTGCGTGCTGTCGTTCGATGGACATTTTCCAGGGCGCATGGATTTCCCCGTCGTTGCAGCGGCTGAGTTCCGGTACATATTGGCGGATGAATTCTCCCTGTGGTTCGAACTTTTCGGACTGTGTGACAG
>DAIDAS010000328.1 GCA_027310505.1 bacterium | reverse complement strand
CAGTTATGCGTACCAGTGGCTTTGAACTGCTAAATTATCGACGTATGGATGTTGACGAACTGGTGGATCGGGTCATTGCAGATAAGCTTGATATTTTGTTGATTTCGGTACTCATGCTGCCTTCCGCTCTCAAGGTGCGAGATTTGCGTGCCGCTCTGGATGCACGCGGGATTCCTTTGAAGATATTGGTTGGAGGTGCCCCATTTCGATTTGATCTCCATCTGTGGCAGGAAGTCGGAGCCGATGCCATGGGGCGATCAGCCACCGATGCCGTTGCCATTGTCCAGCGCTGGGCGGAGCAAAACCTATGAATTCCATGCAACGCGTGCTGACCACGCTGAGCCACAAGGAACCCGATCGGGTTCCGCTATTTCTGCTGACCACCTTGCACGGTGCCAAGGAACTCGGCTTGTCGATCGAGGAGTATTTTTCTCGGGCTGAATATGTCGTTGAAGGCCAGATGCGTCTGCTGAAAAAATACCGTAGCGACTGCCTCTATCCTTTTTTTTATGCTGCCATCGAGTTGGAAGCCTGGGGTGGCGATGTCATCTATCAGCTGGATTGTCCGCCTAATGCAGGGCATCCCATTATTCGGCGTCCCGAGGACATCGACTATCTGCAACCACCCAGAGTGGCTGATGCGCCTTGCTTGATGCGCGTCCTGGACACCATACGCCAATTGAAGGCACGAGTAGGTGATACCGTGCCTATCATCGGAGTCGCTATTTCCCCTTTTTCACTACCTATCATCCAGATGGGATTCGATAGTTACATTGAGCTGATCTATGAGCAACCAGAGCGGTTTGCACGCCTCATGCAGGTCAACGAGGCGTTTTGCGTGGAATGGGCCAATACACAACTGGCGGCGGGAGCGACCGCTATCTGTTATTTTGATCCGGTTTCTTCTTGCTCCATCATCCCACGCGAGCTTTATCTCAAGACTGGGCAGCAGACCGCAAAACGTACGTTGGCCGGAATCAACGGCCCAACGGCCACTCATCTGGCTTCGGGTTGCAGCTTGCCCATCATGGAGGACATTGCTGCCACCAGTACCACCGTGTTGGGCGTCAGCGTTTTGGAAGACCTGGCAGAACTCAAAGCGGCGGCTCAAAGCAGGTTGACCTTGCTGGGTAATCTAAATGGCGTGGAAATGCGGCGTTGGACGGCGGAGCAGGCCGAGCAGGAAGTGAAATGCGCCATTGCAAAGGCCGGGCGGGGTGGCGGCTTCATCCTCTCCGACAATCACGGCGAAATCCCATGGCAGGTTCCGGATGAAGTCCTTTTAGCGATCGGCGATGCCGTCGAGCGCTGGGGACGTTATCCCTTGGACTGGATCGAAAACTTTCCGATATGACCGATGTATCCTTCCCGCACGGCAAGCTCTGCATCCTGAGCTGCCACGGCTTTCATCGCGAGATCGCCGCCGCCATAGCAGCAGAGGGTTGGGATGATGTGACGGTTGCCTCGTTTCCAGTTCACTGTGGTCGACCGCCCATGAGCTGGGATGAAATTTACCGGCTATTGGATAAGAATTGTACCCAGGCAGTGGTGCTGGGTAATTCGTGCATTGGAGGGCTTGGCACGCCGCCTCCGATTTGGCCGCCAATTCGCTTGTTGCATCAAGAGCAATGTTTTCATATTGTGGCCAGCACCACTCTGGTGACTGATGCCATCGAGCGCGGTGCTTATCTGATAACGCCAACATGGGCTGGAAATCTGGCCGGTACGCTTGGCGGAAATGGGGTTTACTCCTGAGAATTCGCGAGAATTTTTTCAGGATTTCGCTTAGGAGCTGCTGCTTCTGGACACCGGGATAAATCCCCATGCGACCGAGCATTTGGCTGCATTAGCCAAGGCGCTTGATCTACCGGCCAACCGCATCGCCATAGGCATCGAACACGTCAGGCTGTTGTTGGCCAAAATGGTAATGGAATGGCGACAAGAAGAACTGTTACGAGCCAGCCGACACTGCATGGCTGAGCGTACCCGTGAACTGGCTGATCACGCGATGACCATCGATTGTCTATCCCGACTCTCGCAAATCATGACCGAATCCGAAGCCATCGCCTCCATCAAAGAACTCTTCCATATACTGTTCGCTCCGGAAGAGTTGTACTATCTCCGAATTGAGAACGGGAAGTTATGCCCGAAACCAGGTGTTCCACTTGCGCTTATGCAACAGGTACAAGAATTGAAGGACGATTATGCCTGGACGCCCGCTCGTCAAGGTTTTCTGCTGCGCATTACCCACGGCGAGCAGTGGCTTGGTGTAATAGCTGTCGAACGACTGGCATTTTCCGAATTTCGCGAGCGTTACCTCAATATGGCCTTGGCTATCGTTGGCGTATGTGGATTGGCGATTGAAAATGCCCGCACTTATCAGCGAATCACAGCAGCGGAAAACGAGCTACGTGATCATGAAGAACGCCTGGCATTGGCCACACTTCATAA
>DAIDAS010000325.1 GCA_027310505.1 bacterium | reverse complement strand
GTATACCAGTGCCGCCGAAATCAGCGTTTTGCCGACCCCGGTGTCCGTTCCCGCCACAAAAAATCCGCGGCTCATGTGCGACGGTGAATCTTGATTGGGCTTGCGCCATCCGGCAAGTCGGCGCTTTCCGATTTCCACGCGTGGCCGTAAACCACCTCGAACGTGGCTGGCAGTTTGCCATCCTCTCGGAATTGCTCGTACCGTTCGGTAAGACGCTGCAGAAACCCTTTACCCTCTAGCCCGCGGCGGCGCCCCTGTGCGGCATTGCGGGCACCGATGGCCTTGAGGTCTCGCATGACACCCAGCACATCGTCGTAGGTCATGACGAAGTTTTCGACGTCCAGCACCGGGGCCGTGAATCCGTTGCGCACCAGCGCATCGCCAATATCATGCATATCCATGAAGCGGCTCACATGCACATGATCCGGGTCGACTGCCGTAGCGGTGCGAAGCTCCTTGAGCGTATCGGGCCCGAATGTGCTGAACATGAACAGGCCTTCGGGACGCAGCACGCGCGCCATGCCAGCAAAGGTGGCATCCAGATCGTTGCACCACTGAATGGCGAGACTGGACCAGATCATGTCCATACTGCCCGCAGCCAGCGGCAACTGTTCGATGTCCGCACAGAGGCGATTCTGCGGCTTGCCCATCCATTTCCGCCACCACGGTTGCCCGGCTTCGGATTGGCGCAACATGCCCAGCGCAATATCCAGTGCGATCACCCGGCTATCCTGATAACGCCCCGCCAGATCGCGGGTGGCATGCCCGGTTCCGGCACCGGCATCCAGAATGGTGTGCGGCGCGATCTTGATGTACTCCAATCGCGCCAGCATGCGCGCGCGCACTTCCTTTTGCAGGATGGCTGCGGCGTCGTAACTGCGCGCCGCCCGATCGAAGGAGGCACGGACACGCGCCTTGTCCAGGGCATAACTATCTGGCATGGATAAATCCGGTCATTGCATCAACAAACGCTGTCGGGTGGGATAAAAACGGGGCGTGCGAAGCACCGGGAATGACGTTTAACGTTGGCTGCGGCAAGTGTTCGGCCATCCAGTACGCCGCCGCCACCGGCGCCAATGTGTCGCGGTTGCCGTGGATAATCTGCACCGGAAGGTTGAGATGCGATATCTGTTCGCGCAGATCGGTCTCCAGCAGAACCGCCAGGGCTTGCTGCAACACCTGCGGTGCAGGCTCGGGGCGCGCGGCGAACTGTTCGCGCAATTCGCGCATCAGGGTACGCGACGACTCTCCGCCAAAAGCCTGCAGGCCTAGAAAACGTCCCATGGTGGGGTGATAATCCGCAGCCACCTGTGCGGCAAATTCGCTGAACACTTCGGGGGCAACCCCGTTTTGCCAATCGGCGGCATTCACAAATCGGGGCGTGCTGCCAACCAGGATGAGGCGACTCACACGTTCCGGATAATCTAACGCCAAGCGAATCGCCACTTCCCCCCCGAACGACCAGCCGCATACAGTGGCTTCATCGGGCAATTGACCGGCAATCTCCCGGGCCAGCTGCCCCAGCGTATAGGGCTCGCAGGGCGGGCTATGCCCCATCCCCGGCAGGTCGGTCAGATGCAGCCGAAAATGACTCGCCAGCGCATTGCACACGCCACGCCAAACGCCGCCATGCATGCCCCAGCCGTGCAACAGCACCAGATCGGGCCCCTGCCCCATCGTTTCGATATGCAAGCTCACGATAGCGCTTTCTCGGCACCATGCAATGCGTCGATAAGCCGCTCGATATGTTCGTGCTGGTGTGCCGCAGACAGCGAAATACGCAGCCTTGCCGTCCCCTGCAGCACGGTCGGCGGACGGATCGCCGGCACCAGAATGCCGCGATCACGCAAGTACTCACTTGCCTGCAAGGCCTCTTCATTGCTGCCGATAATCAACGGCTGTATGGGCGTCCCCGAGGGGTCGAGGCGCCAGCGCTGCAAACGCAACCCGCCGCGCAAGGCGTCGATCAATGTGCGCAACTGCTCACGTCGCGCGCTTTCCTGCCCGATGATCGGCAGGGCGGCTTTCAGCGCCCCGGCCAGCGCCGGAGGCATGGCGGTGGTATAGATGTAGGTGCGCGCCTTCTGCAACAGGTATTCGATCAGCTGCGGATCACCGGCCACGAAAGCCCCAAACACGCCTGCCGCCTTGCCCAGCGTTGCCATATAGATGATGCGCGACGAATGCACGCCGAAATGCTCCAGCACCCCCCGTCCATGTCGGCCCAATACGCCAAAGCCATGCGCATCGTCCAGCATCAGCCAGGCGTTGTGCCGCTCGCACGCTGCCAGCAGTTGCGGCACGGGGGCGATATCGCCATCCATGCTGAACACTGCATCAGCAAGCACTAACTTTCGCTTGGCCGTACTGTTTTCAAGCAGCTTCTCCAGCGCAGCCACATCGTTGTGCGGGTAGCGGTTCAGCTCGGCACGCGAAAGCACCACGGCATCGTTGAGCGACGCGTGATTGAGGCGATCGGCAAACACTGCATCGCCGCGCCCCAGCAGGGCCGTCACGACACCAAGATTGGCCATGTAGCCGGTGGAGAACATCAGGGCGCGCGGCAGGCCGACAAATTCCGCCAGCGCTTCTTCAAGCTCGTGATGCAGTCGGTGATGGCCGGTGATCAGGTGCGAAGCGCCGCTGCCGACGCCAGCTTCGGCGGCAGCCTGCTGCATGGCGGCGATCAAGTCGGGATGGCTGGCCAGGCCGAGATAGTCGTTACTGCAGAACGACAGCACTTCCGCGCCATCCGAATGAAGCACCGGCTGCTGCCTGCCGTCGATCAGGCGACGACGACGCAGCAGGCCAGCGGCTTCACGCTGTTCAAGCTCGGCCTGCAGATCAGACCAGGGCGTAGATGCGGGCATGGCCCGCCCTAGTGCTGCTCGGGCTTGATGCCCAGCTTGGCGAACAGTGCCTGATCGGCGCTTACATCCGGATTGCCGGTGGTCAGCAGCTTTTCACCGTAGAAAATGGAATTGGCACCGGCGATGAAGCACAGCGCCTGCAACTCGTCCGACATGCGCTCGCGTCCGGCAGAAAGGCGCACGTAGCTTTGCGGCATGGTGATGCGCGCGGCGGCAATGGTGCGCACGAACTCGAAGGGGTCTAGCGCATCCGTGCCACTCAGCGGGGTACCTTCCACTTGCGTGAGCAGGTTGATCGGCACGCTCTCGGGCGGCTGCTCCATGTTGGCCAGCTGCGCCAGCAGGCCGGCGCGCTGGTTGCGCGATTCGCCCATGCCGACGATGCCGCCGCAGCAGACGTTAATGCCCACGTCGCGCACGCGATCCAGCGTTTCCAGACGATCCTGGTAGGTGCGGGTGGAAATCACCTCGCCGTAATATTCAGGCGCGGTATCGAGGTTGTGGTTGTAATAGTCGAGGCCGGCCTCTTTCAACTGCTCGGCCTGGCCTTCCTTCAGCATGCCCAGGGTAGCACAGGTTTCCAGCCCCAGCGCCTTCACTTCTTCGATCATTTTCAGCACCGGCTCGAGGTCGCGCTGCTTGGGGCCGCGCCAGGCAGCGCCCATGCAGAAGCGCGAGGCACCGCTTTCCTTGGCGGCGCGCGCGGCGGACACCACATCATTCAGCGCCATCAGCTCTTCGTTCTCGACGCCGGTATGGTAGCGGGCAGATTGCGGACAATAGCCGCAATCCTCCGAACAACCACCGGTCTTGATCGACAGCAGCGTGCTGATCTGCACGGCGTTAGGATCGAAGTGCTGACGGTGTACGCTCTGGGCGCGATAGATCAGGTCGCTGAACGGCAATTCGAACAGGGCGGCAATTTGCGCCACCGACCAGCGCTCGGTGTCAGGTTTGGCCACGGCCGGCTTGACGAATTCGATCGTTGTTTCAAGCATGTTCTTCCACCTCTACAGTCATATCCTGCCAGTTTTCCCTGTTTGCACGCAGGATGTCCCTCACGCCCGGTACCACCACTACCAGCACGGAAATCGCCCAAATGATGATCGCCAGATGCAGCCAGCTGCCCGCCCACTTGGACATCTGCGGACTGAAATTCAGCACCACCACCAGCGCGCCTGTCAGCCCGTAAAAACGGTGCCCGGCCGGACGCAGGAAATCAACCACTCGCGAGTTCGGGTGATGCGCGATCGAGGCATAGACGAAAATCGATGCGGCAATCCATAGCAGCGTCGGGATCACCAGAGGCAGCAACAGGATGGCAATACATGAAAGTTGGGTGAATATTTTGGCCGCGCGCTTCTGTTCAGCGGCGGTGATGGTTTTCACTGGCATAATGAGGTCCATCGCTGATTTAAAACGCGCATTATATTCTGTCAACACCAAGCCCCGCAATTGATTGACATTAGATCATATTTTAAGCAAGCCCTGTTGCCGCAGAACTGCCTGCTGTGCGGGGGCTCTGCGACAGACCTGGCATTGTGCCAGCACTGCCTCCACGATCTGCCCTGGCATAGCGCCACAAGCTGCCCGCTTTGCGCGTTGCCCACCGCCGGAGGCGAGCGCTGCGGCGCATGCCTCAAGCATCCGCCTGCATTCGATGCCACCCGGGCGATCCTGGAATTCCAGTTTCCTGTCAGCGCCATCCTGCGCCGCTACAAATATTCCGGCTTTCTGGCCGTTGCGGATCTCATGGGAACCCTGCTGGCCGAGCAGCGGCAAGGCGAGCCCCGACCGGATGTCGTGATCCC
>DAIDAS010000315.1 GCA_027310505.1 bacterium | reverse complement strand
GGTCAAGGCACTGGCGCGTCTGGAAACGCGATATTCCCAGACGGAAGCGGTCGGGCACTGGTTGAAGATCCTGGTGGAAAACGCCGAGCCTGCCGCCGCATTGCAGGCGGTGCAGGAAACCCTAACTGGATTGGATATCCGTAATCTGTATGCAGCCGAACCGGAATTGGAAGAAATTTTTATTGCACTACTGCGTCAGCGGGAGCGGGTTGGTCCGGCGACTTTCAAACCTGAGATTGCGCTGGCTCCTGCGAACAAACAGCAGGATGGCATCGCGATCGAGGCGATTGAACTGACCCGCGACTTCGGCAGCTTCCGCGCGGTCGATCAAGTGAGTTTCCGCGTACCACAAGGGGAAATATTCGGACTGCTCGGCGCCAACGGGGCGGGCAAGACGACCGCCATCAAAATGCTCACCGGCATCGTCCGTCCTAGCGCGGGCAGCGGAAAAGTGGCCGGCGCCGACATGCGCACCGCGTCGCAGAACCTCAAGCAACGTATCGGCTATATGTCGCAAGCATTTTCCCTGTACCTCGATCTCAGCGTGCTCGAAAACATCAATCTGTATGCAGGCATCTACGGATTGTCCGCACGGGAAGCCAAGGCACGAACCCAGTGGGTCATCGGCATGGCCGGACTTGATGGCCATGAGGGCGAATCGACTGCCAACCTGCCGATGGGCTTGCGTCAACGTCTCGCCCTCGGTTGCGCGCTGGTACATCGTCCGCAAGTGTTGTTTCTCGATGAGCCCACCTCCGGCGTCGATCCGGTGGGACGGCGCCAGTTCTGGGACATCCTGTTCGCGCTTTCGCGCAAGGAGGGCGTAACGATCCTGGTCACGACCCATTATATGAGTGAGGCCGAACACTGCGATCATCTGGCCCTCATGTATGCGGGCCGCATCGTCGCCGATGCATCGCCGGAGCGGATGAAAAAGGATGTTGTGACTGAGGCGGGGCAACTGCTTGAAATCACGACCGACGCCCCGGTGCGCGCCATGGCCCTGCTTAAAGCGGCTGGATTCCGTGACCCCGCCCTGTTCGGCAGGCGCATCCACCTGCTGTCGCGCGCGGCCGAGGCAGACCGTCAGCGCATTCCGCAAGTTCTTGCTGGCGCGGGGCTCACGGGTGCCACCGTCATGCAGCGCCCTCTGTCGATGGAGGATGTCTTTGTCTATCGGGTGAGTGCCCTTGAAGCGCAGGAGCAGGCATCCCATGCAACTTGACCATCCGGCTGGACACGCATGAACGCGCAGCGTATTTTCGCCATCATCCACAAGGAATGGCGCGAAATCGTGCGCGATCCGCTATCGCTCACCATGGCCTTCGTCATGCCCGTAGCATTGGTGCTGCTAGTCGGTTTCGGCATGACCTTCGACGTGCAGAATGTTCCGCTCGCCGTCCTCGACCGTGACGGCAGCGCCTTGAGCCGCGACTATGCGCATCGCTTCATCGATTCGCGCTATTTCGACTTCAACGGCTATCTGGCCGATCAGCGCGAAATCTCGCCGCTGCTATCGGCGGGCAAGCTGCGTGCGGTGATTATCATTCCTGAGCAATTCGAACGCACCTTGCGGGCCGCGCAACCGGCGACGGTGCAGGTGCTGCTCGACGGCGCGTTTCCGGACCGCGCGCGGATCGTCAAAGGGTACATCAGCGCCATCACCGGCGCGGCCAGCCGGGATTCAATTGCCGAGTACCTGTCGCGGACCCAAGGCGTGACGACAACGGAACTGAGACCACTGCTGCAGCCGATCACCCTTGAGACCCGCTACCTTTACAACCAGGGTCTGAAGAGCGACTGGTCGGTGCCGCCAAAGCTCCTCATGTTCATACTTTTCTTCGCCCCGGCTTTCATGACATCACTGCGCGTGGTCCGTGAAAAAGAACTGGGCACCATTTTCAATATCTATACGTCGCCAGTGACGCGAGTTGAATTCCTAGTGGGTAAGCTCGCGCCTTACGTCGCTATCGCCATGGTCAACTTGCTGATCCTTTGGGGAATCGTGCTGGAGGTGTTCGACGTTCCCTTCCGGGGCAGCGTGCCGCTGTTCTTTGGTTCGGGCCTGCTCTATGTCATTGCAACAACCTGTATCGGCATGCTGGTCTCTGTGTTCGTGCGCACCCAGGTGGCTGCCATGGTCATTTCACTGTTCATCACCTTCGTGCCGGCGCTACAGTATTCCGGCCTGGAGATTCCGGTTGCCTCTATGGGCACGGAAGCACAGGTGATCGCGCACCTGATGCCCGCCATGCATTTCACGCGGATCATCGATGGGTCGTTCCTCAAAGGGGTAGGGCTGGCGGTGCTATGGCCCGACCTCGCGTTGCTGGCGTTCTACGCGACGGCGCTCTTCGGCGGCTGTTTCCTGTTATTCCACAAGCGGGTGCGGCAATGAACGGCGGCCCGACATTCGTTGGCTTGCAGCGCTGGCTGCAGCGCCTGCGCGTCATGACCGCCAAGGAACTGTTGCAGCTTTCGCGCGATACGCCGTTGATGGTGTTCTTCGTGTTTGCTTTTTCGTTCAACGTTGTCATGGGCGGCGGACGCAGCGGTTTCGAACTCAAGAATGCCGTCATGCACGTGCTCGACCACGACAAAAGCAACGCCTCGCGCGAACTGATCGGACGTTTCAAGCCACCTTATTACATCTTGCATGGCGTTGAAGGACGTCCCGAGGAGGCCATGCGCATGCTCGACCGTGGCGATGTTATGGTGACGATGGATATCCCCTCCGGCTTCGAAAAGTCCTTGCTCCGGGGCGAGCCGGCGGCCGTGCATATGCAGGTGGACACGACGAACTCGTCGCTGGGCTTGCTGGCCGCGAGCTACGCCCAGCAGATCATCGGCGAATACGGCTCGGAAGCCGCACTGGCGGGGTTGGGCATGGACCGGCAGGCCTTGGAACACCTGCCGCTGATTCGCGAGGAACAGCGCGCTTGGTTCAACCCGAACCAGAACAACGCCTGGTTTTTTTCCATCTCGGAATTGATGATGATGACCACGCTGTTAACGATTCTGCTGTCGAGCGCGGCGATGGCACGCGAAAAGGAACGGGGAACGATCGAGCAGCTTCTGGTTTCGCCGCTCACGCCGATGCAGATCATGCTGCCCAAGGTGCTGGCAATGACACTCGTGGTGCTGATTGGTTCGATGGTGAGCGTTTTTGGCGTACTCGGCCCGGTATTTCACCTGCCGATCAAGGGCAGCCTGCCCCTCTTTTTTGCGCTCACCGCGCTCTACGGATTTACGTCGTCGGGACTGGGCCTGTTCATCGCGACCGTGACGCGCAATCTCTCCCAAGCCGGTCTGCTCGGGATTTTTCTGTTCGTGCCGATCATTCTGTTCTCCGGCATCCATACCCCCCACGAAGGCATGCCGCGCTGGCTGCATATCATCGTGCTGTTCAATCCGCTTGCCCACTATATCGATGCGACCTACAGCATCCTGTTGCGCGGCGCCGGGCTCGACCTGATATGGGACTCGGTGTTGGCGATGGCTCTACTGGGCGGGACGCTGTTCGGCTTCGGTGTCCGGCGCTTCCGCCGCCAATTCGAATGAGCTTGCCGCGAAAGGGAAATCTGTATGATTAAAAGAGCCAAGGCGGTTCACGCGCCGCGTCCGAGCAATGCAGCGGATGAACGTAGCGCGGCTCCAATCGCGAACCAGGCGAATCCTGCGGTGGCGGTCTTACTACCCGACTTCACCAGTCAGGCATGGCGCTATCAGGTGGATTTCTGGCAGCGTAGCGTGCTGTTCCTTGACCTGCTACGCGAGCGGACGAATAATATGCTGACGCACGAGCAGGCGGGTTTGCCTCCGCTGCTGAACTTTGCGTATGAGACCGTTCTCGATGCGCGTCGCTTCGAGTCCCCGGCCAACTATGCGCTGCTGCGCATCGCCGAAACTTGCGATGCACCAGGGCAGGTTTGCCCCGACGAGGGGAAACCGCCGGTGATTATCCTCGACCCGCGCGCGGGGCATGGCCCAGGTATCGGCGGGTTCAAGCGCGACTCGGAGGTCGGCATGGCCTTGCATGAGGGTTACCCGGTTTATTTCGTCGTCGTCTTCCCCGAGCCTTGTCCGGGGCAGACGCTGGCCGACGTGTTGCATGCCCTGCGCCGTTTCGTCGAGGAAGTACGACAACGTCATGGCTGCCAGGCGCCGGTGCTCTACGGCAACTGAGCGGAGGAAACCTTGAACTTCGACTGGCTGGCGGAATCGGGATTGAGTCTCCTGCCGGAGTTCCTGACGGCGCTTGCCATTGGCTTGCTGATCGGTCTTGAGCGCGAACGCAATCCGACGGCAAAAGGCGGATTGCGCACCTTCGCCATCATCGTGCTCACCGGCGCGGCAGCGGCCGCCTTCGCCATACCATCGGTCATTGCTGTAGGCTTGGCCGCAGTCGCCTTCACTATGATCGCCGCCTACTACCATCACCACGAAGAATGGCACGAGCGCGATCCCGGCACGACCACCATCGCCGCCGCCATCGCCTGCTATCTGCTGGGCGCGATGGCGCTATCCGGACGCCTTCAACTAGCGGTCACCTTGTCGATCATCATGACGGCGCTGCTCTACTTCAAGGCTGAGCTTGGCGGGTTCGCCCGCATGCTGGAGCGCCGCGACCTGATTTCCATCCTGCAATTCACGGTGGTGACATTTATTGTCCTGCCATTGCTTCCTGATCGTGAATTCGGGCCTTACGCTGTGCTCAACCCACGCCATATCTGGCATATGGTGATCCTGATCAGCGGCGTTTCTTTGGCTGGCTACGTGGCTTTGCGTGCGGTTGGTGGAGAGCGTGGAGCTGTTTTGCTTGGTTTATTCGGCGGCTTGGTATCGAGTACCGCAACGACACTCGCTTATTCGCGCTATGCGCGCAAGGATGCCGAACTGATCGACCTGTCAGTGACCGTGATCCTGACCGCGAACATGGTGCTGCTGCTGCTTGTGCTGCTAGCGACGATTCTGGCACCAGACATCCTCGCCATGCTTGCGCCGGTAATGGGTGCAGCGCTTGCAGCGGGGATCGCGGTCTATGCGGTCTCGCGACCAGGGAGCGTCAAGGGAAAACCGCTGACAATGCCAGAGATCGCCAATCCCACTGAATTGCGTACTGCGCTGGGATTCGCTTTCTTTTACGCGCTGGTACTCCTTCTGGCGGCATGGCTGGTAGATATTGCCGGTTCGACGGGGGTGTATGCAGTAGCACTCGTCTCCGGCCTGACCGACGTGGATGCCATCACGCTCTCAAGCCTGCGGATGTTCCGCTTGGGGAACCTTATGGCCGCCCAGGTCACGACAACTATCGTGCTAGCAGTCATCGCCAACACGGTCTTCAAATTAGGAATTGTGTTGATCGGGGGCGGCAGAGTCCTGTTTCGTCGTTGCCTCCCACTCCTGGCTGCGGTGGGGGCGGGTGCTGGGGCCGGCCTTGTGTTTTTCACGTGAAATAGGGGAACGAAGCAGGGCGGCCCACAGGCTACGCTGATCCAGTAGCAAGGACATGAGGAGCGATCGAATGAAAAACGAGCGGAGTGTCAACTTCGAATCCGAGACGCCTGACAGCGCAAAGGCCAAATATCTTCTGCGGACGATGTTGGAAGGTCGCGTTGATAGGTTTGATGTTCGTCTATCCGGCGCGATCTTTATGTATGAAACGACTTCGAAGCCGTGCGCAGCATTAGTCGTTGGGTATATCGGATTCAAGGTTAGCAGATATGGGTAGCCGAATCGGGCTCAGGTCTCAAGGCTAAAAAATGATCAGCCACGTTCTACAGATACGCTTTCGGCGAACCCTGACCCACGCCACGTCAAGTCGTCTTTACCCAGGGCTGGTCGGTCTGATGGCTTTTGCGGCCACGATCTCAATGACCGTCCCATTTGCGCCACTGCTCACGTTCGCAGTGCTACTCAGGCGTGACCGATGGCTACCCATTGTCCTTCTATCGGCTTTGGGCAGCGCGGTTGGAGGGCTGGTGCTCTATCTCGTCTTTCACCACCTAGGTTGGAACAATTTAATGGCGGCGTACCCAGATACCGCACACTCCCAGTCGTTGACAAATGCCAAGCAGTGGTTGACGACCTATGGCATTTCGACATTGCTGGTGGTCTCGGCGTTGCCGGTACCAGATACGCCCGTCTTGATATTCGCGGGCATCAGCCGTTTACCGGTCGTCGAAGTGTTGCTCGCCCTTTTGGTGGGAAAACTTGCGAAGTACAGCATCTATTCTTGGATAGTGGCGACCTTCCCAGATAGGTTCGCGCATTATTTTGCACATGTGACGAACGGCAGCAAGCCTACGGCGCCCCCCGCGCAAGGCGCTTTCCGTGAATCTGCGACCCATACCGAAAAATGAACTTAGTGAAGGGAAAAATGTATGGAAATTGAATTCCTCGGTGCGACCGGTACCGTGACGGGTTCCAAGTATCTGGTGCATGCCGGAGAAAAGAAAATACTGGTGGACTGCGGCCTTTTCCAAGGCTTCAAGCAATTGCGGTTGCGTAACTGGGCGCCACTTCCGATAAATCCAGCGGAAGTCGATATGGTCGTCCTAACCCATGCTCACCTGGATCATAGCGGTTACCTGCCGATATTAATTCGAGATGGCTTCACCGGGAAAATCCTGTGCACCTCGGCGACACGCGACTTGTGCGAGGTTCTCCTGCCCGACAGCGGACGGCTACAGGAAGAAGAAGCGCGGTTTGCCAATCGACATGGCTTCTCCAAACACAGCCCGGCATTGCCGCTTTACACGGAGCAGCAGGCGCAGGCGTCGTTGGCCCAATTTGTCCCAATCGCATTGGGCTCTGATGTTGATATTGGCGGGGGTTTGAGTCTTCGACTGTCACCGGCGGGACATTTGCTGGGGGCGGCCACGGTGCGCCTTTGCCATGGAGGACAATCGATCGTGTTTTCCGGTGACTTAGGCCGACCCAGCGATCTCATCTTGGTGCCTCCCGCACGTATCGAACAGGCCGATTATCTGGTGGTCGAATCGACCTACGGCAACCGGCGCCATGACCCGAGCGACCCCAAAGACATTCTGGAACAAGTGCTCAACCGCACCTTCGATCGCGGAGGCGTCGTGGTTATCCCGTCCTTCGCGGTTGGCCGCGCCCAGACCTTGATGTATCTCATTCATTTGCTCAAGGCAGCGGGCCGGATTCCGGACGTGCCGGTGTTTCTCAACAGCCCGATGGCGATCAACGCCACGCGCATTTTTCACAACCATCGCGGAGAACATCGTCTGTCGCCTCCTGAATGCGAAGCGATGTGTACCGCGGCGAAGATCGTCAATAGTCCAGAGGAGTCGAAACGCCTCAACCAGCGCAGCGGGCCGATGATCCTGATTGCAGGCAGTGGCATGGCAACCGGCGGCCGCGTGGTGCACCACCTCAAGGCATTCGCGCCGGACGCGCGCAATACCGTGCTGTTTGCCGGCTATCAGGCCGGTGGTACGCGCGGCGCGGCAATGGTGGGCGGCACCGACGTGATCAAGATCCACGGAGAGTACGTACCTGTGCGCGCCGAGGTGGCCTCAATCGACAACCTGTCTGGACATGCCGATTATGCCGAGATACTCGATTGGTTGCGGCTGTCCGAAATCTCGCCGCGTGAAGTATTTGTTACTCATGGCGAGGCCGATGCGGCGGATGCCATGCGTCGGCACATCGCGGAGAGTCTGGGCTGGAATGCGCGCGTTCCCGAGTACTTGGAACGGGTGATCTTGCCATGAACTCGTCATCCAGAGCCGATGGCGCGAGTGCTAACCCAGCCGAAACAGGTGCCGCACTAAACGCAGTGCAGCTTCAGCAGATTGATGCGTATTGGTCGGCAGCCAATTACCTCTCCGTAGGGCAGATTTATCTGCTCGACAACCCCCTGCTGCGTGAAGCGTTGCGACCCGAGCACATCAAGCCACGCCTGCTCGGACATTGGGGAGCAATCCCGGGCCTGCCTTGGTGGCCAACACATGGCTCGAAGGCAGCTATACCGAGTTCTATCCCAATATCACGCGTGATGCGGATGGCATGCGCCAGCTATTCCGCCAGTTTTCATTTCCGGGTGGCATTCCCAGCCACGTTGCGCCCGAGACACCGGGCTCGATTCACGAAGGTGGCGAGTTAGGCTATTCGCTGGCGCATGCCTTCGGCGCCGCGTTCGATAACCCGGATTTGATCGTTGCCTGCGTGGTCGGCGATGGCGAGGCGGAAACCGGGCCGCTGGCGACGGCCTGGCATTCCAACAAGTTTCTCGATCCCAGCCGCGACGGCGCCGTGCTTCCCATCCTTCATCCCAATGGCTACAAGATTGCCAACCCGACGCAGCTCGCACGCATAAGTTATGAGGAACTCAATGCATATGTGGAATGCCGCCATGGAGATCAAGTCATGTCGGTTAACTGCTTTGGGAGAGCATTATCGACGGCGAGTAGAAAAGAATCGGATTTGACCATGACGCCCCCAAAGTGTCGTGGCTTCACACCTGCCGCGCTTCGTTTGGCTCTTGGCTCGGTATCGTTTGGAAAACCGATTGAAAATTGGGGGGATGAGATAACATCCCTATACTACGTAAAAATACTGCATGAAGAGAATCGACCACGCAATGTGGTGCAATTTGCAGGTGATGTGGGGTTAAACACCTATCTACTACCTGTTCAAAAGTTTATTGTTTCGAAAAACCAAAAAGTTCAAAACTTTATTATTTAGTTCAAAACTTTATTATCACGAAACACCCAATCTGGATGTCATAGACCGTGACAATGAATTTATTTAACATCTGAACTAGAACCATGCATGCAGCCAGTAAGATCAGCACGGTGGGCACGAAAAATAAAGCACACTGAGGTTGGGAGAGAACCTCAGATGAAGTTTGTCATGGAGGACTTGGAAATCAGGTTCTGGCTAGGCTGGAGCTCTTTTAATTATGTGAACCGATTGGTTAAATTCAGGTTTCACACAATCCATTCATACAAAAGTAAAGTTGATTTATTTCAACTTATTGATTAGTATACATATTATTGTTTTAAGAGAAAATCCCTCCCTCTCCGCCATTAAGTCATTGATTTACATGGGTAACGCAGCAGGCCTCCACAAGGCCCGCCCCGTGCCGGGATCCGGCGGCATGGTTTTCTCTGGATCCAAGATATCTTCAGTGCTGTGGCTTTCCCCAGAATTTCTCTCGTTTTTCTCAGGTTGTAAAAAAGTACTCACGTATCGCTGGAATCGGGATGTTTCCCCACCCAAGTAAAAGTGCCTGACTCTCTCAGATCAGCCAATATCAGCCGTTCTAAAAATACAAAAATCGGGACGCTCACCTCATTGGCTCAGTCCAGTATTAATTTAACCTGCCCGTCATTTATTTTTATCTTGTAATGTGCGAGCATTGACCTACTCCATTTTCGCTGGATGAATTAAATGAAAATCTGCTTCGCGATCGCTCTAGTCATTAGTCTTGTTTCTTCGTCCTCCTTCGCTGAGAGTAATGGCGATTCTCGGGTTCCAGATTCTGAATTGACTACTCGGTATCCGATTTGGCACATCACTTACGATGTCCGTCCGGACGGTTCATATACTGAGACCCAGGAATGGTCACAAGAAATACTAAAAGACAGCGAAATCGAGAATGCAAAGCAGACCTCGTTCTACTTCAGCACCAGTGTGGCGAAAGGAGAGGTTTTACGTGCGTTTACAACCAAAAAATCCGGCTCTCGTGTAGAGGCTCCCAAAAATAATTATCAAGTTCAAGTCAACAAGGGCAATGAAGGGAACTCCCCTTTATTCTCTGACCAGACTGGTTTCACTGTTGTCTTCCCGGATGTTTCCGTTGGAGACACTGTTGAAGTGGCCTACCGTGTGAACAACACTGTCCCAATGTTCCCTGGGCAGTTTTCTGTGACAAATGGCTTTTCTGAATTTGTTGCCATGGATGACGTTCGTGTCACCATCAATGCCCCCGCATCTATGAGGGTGAGGTATGACTCAAGCATGATGTCAGCTCACGATCCGGTGGATAAAGACGGCATACGCACCTGGGTCTGGGAATACAAGAACAGCCACCCAAAGAAATGGGTGAAAGCGGAACAATCAGGAATACTCCATTACAACGAGACTCCTTCCCTCCGATTCTCTACATTCAGCAACTACGGAGACATCGCCAAAGCGTACGGCTCCCGTGCCATCCCCAAAGCCGTACCCACTGCACGTATCCGAGCACTGGCTCAATCGCTGACAACCGGAAAATCGACAGACAAAGAGCGAGCAAAGGCTATTTACGACTGGGTGGCAAGAAACATTACCTATGCTGGCAATTGCATAGGTATTGGGGCAGTCGTGCCGCATGACATTGATGCAATTCTTGATAACAAAATGGGGGACTGCAAAGACCACGCAACCCTCCTGCAGAGCCTGCTTGCCGCAGTTAACATTGAAAGCGAACAAATGCTCGTGAATGCGGGAGATACTTATGATCTTCCAAATGTGCCAGTGGTATCGACAGTCAATCACGTAATTAACTACATACCCTCCCTAAACCTGTTTGTTGATTCCACCTCATCAGAGACTCCTTTTGGGATGATTCCCACCCGGCTAGGACAAAAGCCTGTTCTGCCAGTCGGGAATTACCGTGATGGAGTAACAATCCCGCCTCAGGCACAGTATGGCCATACGCAATACATGAGAACCAGAGTTAAGGTCCATGAAGATGGGTCAGCTGATGGCGCAGTCAGTTTGCAGCTCCATGGAGCACCGGCGGTATCCTGGCGCGCATCTGTGCGCCCAATGCCGAAAGGGAATGAGGATGTTTTTGTAGAAAACCTTGTGAAGTTCAGTGGATACCACGGCAAAGGCATTATTGAATCGAAGGATGATGCTTCCGAATTGGCTGATCATTACCAGTTTGGCATGAAGGTAAACATCAACGACTTCATTACATCCAATCAAGCCATGGGTATTACCATCAGGCCTCTTGTTGGCAGCAGTCTTCCTATTGCTCAGTTCTTGGGAGATGTCTTTGCGCCCCCGACATCGAAAGACATTGTGTGCAGTGGCGGGAAAAGTGTCGAAGATTATGAGATCGAATTTCCGAAGTCTTTGGAAGTATTATCAATTCCGAAAGCATCTTCTGTTAATAGCCAGTTCCTGGACTACAAAGCCAGTTACAAGCTGGAAGGAAACAAACTAACAGTCAAACGTGAGCTTGATGACAAAACACCAACTAACATCTGCTCAACTGAAATTATCAAGTCTTACGTCAAAGCAGCGACTGAAGTGCTGAAAGATCTGAAATCACAGGTTCTGCTTAAGCCAAGGGATGAGTTGAAATACTCTGAAAATTGAAATTGAGTCCATGAAAGACCATCCACATGATGGGCCTGCTCATCTACAAACTTGACTCGACAGCCAACATGGGCATTTAACGGCACAGCCGTCTCAAACGGGTCGCTGGCTGGATGTTAGGGAAAGGTCGATTTTCGGCCAGAATGCGACATTCAATGAAGAGAATTCGATGCCGCAACGCTGACGTTCAAAAACACAATAATCGGGATATGTTCTCGCATAAAAAAGCAGGGGGCTGCCAATATAATCCGCCCCCCGCCATTGAACGTGATGCGGGATCACTCATCTGCCAATTTGACCCATCTACGCCAGCCGAAGAAGTAATTCGTGGGCACAGTTTTTTTTGTAGGCTCCTTTGCTAAGGGTGTCGCCCATTGCCCCGGGCAGCAACTCCTACGATCCTGAAGGGCGTGCCTGCTAACGAAACTGGTCATCACTGATCCTGAGGCTAAAGCTTTGAATTTGTCATTCAAGGTTTGATTCATGGTTAAACTCCTCTAAGGTATATGACCGGCTACGATCCGGCTGTTATATCCATTGGCGCTGTGCGTAAACAATTGCAGCCCACCGCGTAAGGCACATAATAGTAAAAATACTATATTCCAACAAAACGATTATTATTTAATAATACATCCATAATTTGGATGTATTATGGACTCGGATAATTTCATGCCGGCATTGAATTTCAAACATCTTCGTTACTTCTGGATGGTTGCCAAGTCAGGCAGCATTGCTCGCGCCAGTGAGCAACTACATTTGTCTCCTCAGTCCATTAGTGGTCAATTGGCAGAATTGGAATCCACTCTTGGGGTTCAACTGTTCCGTCGCGCCGGTCGTGGACTCGAAATGACTGAAATGGGGCGGCACATTTATGGATATGCAGATGAAATATTCGCCCTCGGCAATGAGCTGATGGACGCCGTTCAAAGCCAGTCCACAAGAAAATCCATCCCCTTCCGTATAGGCATAGCAGATAGTGTCCCCAAAACCGTAGCTCACCGGGTGATCGAGCCTGTTATGCATATCGATAGCTCGATAAGGTTGATGTGCCGCGAGGGCAAACTTTCAGCATTACTCGCAGAAATGGCGATACATCACCTGGATATGGTCATTGCAGACAGACCGATGCCATCCGCACTGAATATTCGCGCCTACAGCCATCTCTTAGGTGAAAGTCCACTATGCATACTCGGGGCGAAGCCAATTATTGCTTCTCTCTCTACCGAAATTTTCCCAAATAATCTTGACCAAGCGCCGTTCCTGTTGCCTGGTGAGGATGTAGCCATTCATGCACGTTTACTGCAATGGTTTGAATCACGGCATATCTATCCACGTATTGTTGGAGAGTTTGACGACAGTGCGCTAATGAAACTTTTTGGGCAGACTGGTGCTGGATTGTTCGTCGCTCCCGCCGCGATGAGCGCTTATGTGCAGGAGCGTTATCAAGTCGTTGAGATTGGACGGATAGATTCAATTCAGGAACAACTTTATGCGATCACGGCAGAACGTCGAATGACCCACCCCGCTGTGTTGGCCGTAGCAGAAACAACCAGAAAGGTTTTTGCAGCCTAAATCAGTACGGAACAGAGTGGCGGTGAAGCAATCTTACGCTCGCTTGGGGCCAATGATGGCCAATGACTGCTGTTATGCACACTTCGGACGGTAGCGGCATGATGAGCGATTGCCGGCCACTTTGTGACATTCAGAGTTAAAAATTCGTGGCCCGAGGTAACTCTCTCTGGCGCTTTGTGTCTTCTTCAGAACACCTAAGGATTATTGTGCTGTGTCACCAATCAACGGCCAGATGAGCCTTGCAATGGTCTCAGAAGCAACTACGGTGTGATAGTTTCTTGTGTTATGGAGTTTCTCACGGAGTTCCTTACGGATAGCCTGACTGCCCGTCAACTCAAAGATCACATCTATCTTTTTACCCATGGCGACGATTTCATCCAACGTGGCAATCTTGACACCCTCTGCAATTGCTTGAGTTTTAGTAGGTGTCTCCATTAACTCAGCAACGCATACCAAATTAAGGG
>DAIDAS010000310.1 GCA_027310505.1 bacterium | reverse complement strand
GTTGCAACCCCTTGAGGTAAGGGAGCGCGACGGTAACATCTATCTAATCATGGAAAGCTGAGCATGTCTGAACCACAAAACTGGGAACGCCAAGCCCTGGAAAAACTGGCCTTCGCTGCGGTGCAGGAGCAGCGACGCTCCAGGCACTGGAGTATTTTCTTCAAGACGCTGGGCTTCGTGTACCTGTTCGCGCTGCTGTTCCTCGCGCTCGACTGGATCGGGCCGAGCAAGGCGATCGGCAGTCACACCGCCCTGATCGATATTCAGGGTGAGATCGGTGCCGAGGGACAGGTCACGGCCGACAATACGCTTACCAGCTTGCAAACCGCGTTTGAAGACAAGCACACCAAGGGCATCATCCTTCGAATCAACAGCCCCGGTGGCAGCCCGGTGCAGGCCGGCATCATTAACGATGAAATCAAGCGCCTGCGCAAACTGCATCCCAGAGTGCCTGTATATGCGGTAGTAGAAGACATCTGCGCGTCGGGCGGTTATTACATCGCGGTGGCTGCCGACAGAATTTATGTCGACAAGGCCAGCATCGTGGGCTCCATTGGCGTCATCATGGATGGATTTGGCTTCACTGGCACCATGCAGAAGCTGGGGGTCGAACGCCGGGTCCTGACAGCAGGAGAGAACAAGGCCTTGCTTGATCCTTTTTCACCGCTCAACCCGTCGCACAAAGCATTCGCGCAAGATTTGCTTAACGAGATTCATCAGCAGTTCATCCAGGTTGTACGTGACGGACGCGGCAAGCGGCTCAGGGAAACCCCTGAAATGTTCAGCGGCCTGTTCTGGAGCGGCCAGCGCAGTATCGAACTTGGCTTGGCAGATGGCCTGGGAAGCTCGGAATCGGTCGCGCGCGATGTAATCAAGGAAGAAAACATCGTCGATTTCACTACGCATGAAGGTTTGGCTGACCGCTTTGCCAAGCGCTTTGGCGCGACGATGGCAAATACCCTGAGCAGTGCTTCGATCAAGCTTCATTAATCAACGCAACAAGGGCCGATGGCTGTTGCGCCGATGACTCGGCGTGACGGCCTACCCGTATCGCTCTTCGGCGAAAGCAAGGAAATATAAGTAAAGATGTCACAGAAACAAATGACCCGCTGGCAGGTGTTTGAAAACGCCAGTGTTCTGCAGGCCGCAGCTGCTGAAGCCGTATTGCAATCCGCCAATAATGCCATTGCCAGCCGTGGGCGCTTTCTGATCGTGCTGGCAGGTGGAACAACGCCCAGGGAAATTTATCAGCGGCTTCGCAACGGCGATACTGATTGGTCAAAATGGCACGTCTACTACGGTGATGAGCGCTGTTTGCCGCCCGGGCATGGCGACCGCAACAGCCGTATGGCAGAAGAAAGCCTGTTGCAGCACGTGGCGATCCCGGCGGGTCAAATTCATGCCATGCCGGCCGAGTTGGGCCCGGATCAGGCAGCACAGAGCTATAGCCAGTTGTTGGCTGGTGTGGGCGAGTTTGATTGCGTACTTCTCGGAGTGGGGGAGGATGCCCACACTGCCAGCCTGTTTCCTGGGCAATCATGGGAGAACGCATCGAATGCACCGGCCATTCCTGTCAGGAATGCCCCCAAACCGCCCCCTGAACGCGTATCCCTCTCAGCGTCCAGGCTGTCCAATGCGCGACAGGTCATTTTTCTGGTGACGGGGGCAGGGAAGCGTGATGCGGTTCAGCAATGGCATAACGATGCACTGCTTCCGGTGGCTGCCATCAGGCCATCTGCTGGCGTGGATGTCTGGCTGGATCGAGCTGCGGCAGGCTAATGCCGTCTTTTATGAAGCTTATTTCAGCAGATTGCCAAGCACGCGCTCGTTGAGTTCAAACTTCTGCGCCTTGACGATTGTCTCCAGGAACTGCTGTTCGTTTTGTCTTGCCTTATTGAGGCGCAGATTTGAAATGAGTGCAGGACGAATTTCCGCGTAAGGGCGAATTCCCGCAGGTTTTTTTTCCATCAACTTGACGATATGCCAGCCTGATGCACTCTTGATCGGCTTGCTGATCTCGCCTGGCGACATGCCTGCCAGTGCTCCACGGAGTTCTGGAATCACCTGATCCTCTGTCACCCAGCCATACTCCCCCCCCTGATCGGCACTTTCCTTGTGCTGTGAGTTGCTGCGTGCAATCTGGGCAAAATCCGAATTCTTCCTGTTTGCCTCGATCGCCAGTTCGTTGGCTTTTTTCTCCAGTTCGTTTGGCTGGGCAGACGAGCCGTCCAGATATATCTGTGCGATCCGGTATTGGGCCGGTACGTTCAAAGCATCCTTGTTGGCTTCATAGAACTTCTTGGTTTCGTCCTCTCCCGGATAACTTGCCTGCGGACGGGCGACGTTATTGAGATATGAGACCACTACCGCCTGCTCGCTCGCGCGGGTAGCTTGTTCCTGAACTTCCGGCCGCTTGTCCCATTGCTTATTGATGGCTTCCTTGAGTACTGCTTGCCGAATGATTTCGGTTCGAATCAATTGGGTCATGGCCGTTGGATTGGTCTGCAACTGTTTCAGTGTCTCAGGGTCGAGCCCAGCTATCATGGCCTTGATTTGCGATGATTTGAGTTCGATCGATCCCAGTGTGGCAACGACATCATCGGTCCCTGCGGCAATGGTTTCCATGCTAAGAGTCAGAAGCGGAATCAAGATTGAGAGGGCAATCAACGGGTTTTTCATGTTTTAACTGATCTTTATATAAATGAATGAACAGTTAATGATAGCAATTTAATTGTTACGGAAATATGACATTGATAGCCGATATCGATTTGCCGAAACGGCCCATTCAACCCTGTAATTTAATTAATCACGTGTCATTAACTTGTAATAAAGTTGAAGGAAGATAACTATTCTTGGGGAGATTGTCGGAGATTTTTTTCTTGAATAAGAATAAGTGGTGTCCGTTATTGCTGGCTGCGCTTGGCTTTCTGAGTTTTCCAGCTTGGGGGGAAGAAACCAAAGCCGATGTGTTCGATATCCTTGAATATCGGATCGAGGGCAATACGGTGCTTGCCAGAGGCAAAATAGAAGAGGTCGTGTACCCGTATCTGGGTGAGTCAAAGTCCATTGATGACGTGGAGTAGGCGCGTACTGCACTGGAAAAACGCTTTCACGACGAAGGCTATCTGACGGTATTCGTCAATATTCCAGAGCAGAAAGTAGATAACGGGGTGGTGCGACTTCAGGTCCAGGAGGGCAAGGTGGAGCGGCTGCGTGTAGTGGACTCCCGCTATTATTCGCTGGGTGCCATCAAGGAGCGTGTCCCGGAGTTGGCCGAAGGTAATGTGCCACATTTTCCGGCGGTGCAGAAACAGTTGGCCGCCATCAACTCGACCCCTGATCGACAGGTGACGCCGGTCCTGAGGCCGGCAAAGTCTCCCGGCAAGGTTGAAGTGGATCTCAAGGTGCAGGATCAGCTGCCTTTCCACGGCAGCCTTGAGCTTAACAACCGCTACTCGGCGAATACCACGCATACCCGTCTGAATGGCTCCATGCGCTATGACAACCTGTGGCAGCGTGACCACAGCCTTGGCATCAGTTTCCAGCTAACCCCAAGCAATACAGATGAAACCAAAGTGCTTTCCGCAACCTACCTGATGCCGGTGTGGGGCGGGGACTATATAGCCGCGTACGGCGTGCTTTCAAGAAGCAATGTCAGTGCGGTGGGGGATGTTAACGTCATCGGTAACGGCAATATTTTCGGTATTCGCTACATTCATAC
>DAIDAS010000309.1 GCA_027310505.1 bacterium | reverse complement strand
CGCGTATTCACTTTCAGCGATTCTGTCGCCGCGCCTTCATCCTTGTAAACGATTACCGCAAGCAGCAGTTCGTCGCCAGCGGATACTTGCAGTAGCTTTTGTTCTTCGTCCGTCAGGGCAACTTCGTAAGAAACTTTTAGCAGGTCAGGATCGGTTACCGACAACAGCAGGTCTGCATCATCCAGGGACTGCAGCCAGAAAATACTGGTCTTGCCTTCTTCGTGAAACAGTTTGTAGCGCGTGCAAGTGTCGAATGGCGAGATGCCTCGCGGGAAGGTGACGATGCTTTGCGGGTCGATATCGATTTCTTCTGCGCCGAAGCGCTGGAGCGTGAATTTCATGTTAAGTGGTTTCAGGCCGGTTTAATGTAATGTTGGGTGTTCGTCGCCAAAGATGGCATCTGCGATGAACAGATAATCGTTGGCTTTGTTCTGGTTCCATAAGGACATCAGCACGATCCATTTGATTTTTTCCAGCGTGACCGGGCTGTCCGGCAAGGCCATGGCGCGGTCGATCACCAGTTCACGCTGGCTGGGCTGCATGACGCCTGCCAGTTCCAGGAACATCAGAAAACTGCGGCTTTCTGCGTTGATCCTGAGACTTTCCTGTTCCGCGTAAATGCGGAATCCTCTTGGTTCGCGGGTGGCTTGGGTTTCGGTATCGCGCGTCATGTTCTCCAGCGCGCTGAACCAGTCGAAAGCGCGCTCGATATCCTCCTGATCGAATCCGGCGGCTGACAGCTCGCGTTCTAGTGTGCCCTGATCGGGTCGGATATTGGCTTCGAAATAGTTTTCAAACAGGTAGACGAGAACTTCGAACATGATGGGGAGGCTCCCTTCCGGTTTGTGGTTTTAGGTGATCCGCTGGTAACGCCCGCCAGGCAGGTTGGCAACTTTTCCTTCCAGTTCCAGCAGCATCAGCATGGCCGAAAGGGTTTCGCCCGTCAAGCCGCTGCGCTCGGCCAAGGTGTCGATGCCAACGGGGTCGTATCCCATGTGTTGCAGCAAGGGGTCGTGCGCCTCCCCGGTGGAGCCCGGTTCTGCGGTGGCGATGGGTGTCCCGCCCAGTTCATCGAGAATGTCGTGAATGCTGTCGACCAGTTTTGCGCCTTGTTTGATCAGCAGGTGACAGCCTTTGGCAACGGGCGAGTGGATGGAGCCGGGAATGGCGAAGACTTCGCGTCCCTGTTCCGCAGCCAAGCGTGCCGTGATGAGCGAGCCGCTTTGCAGGTTGGCTTCCACCACCAGGCAGCCACGGCTGAGGCCGCTGATGATGCGGTTGCGGCGTGGAAAGTTTTGCGCCATGGACGGTGTGCCGATGGGAAATTCTGAAATCATGACGCCGTGTTCCGCGATCTCATGCGCCAGTTCACGATGGCGTGCCGGGTAGACAATGTCGAGGCCGGTGCCGACGGCGGCAATGGTGCTGGCGCGGCCCTTTAATGCTCCCCGATGGGCGGCGCCATCGATACCTAGCGCCAGTCCGCTGACGATGCAGTAGCCCGCATCGCTGAGGGCTTGGGCAAAATCTTCGGCGGTTTTCTCGCCTTGCGGAGTGGCGTTGCGACTGCCGATAATGGCGAGAGTGGGTACGTTCAGCAGGGCGAGCCGCCCCTTGGCATAGAGCATCGGGGGAGGGTCGGGGATTTCCAGCAGTGCTTTCGGATAATCCGGGTCTGCCAGGGTTACCAGGTGGTTGTCTGGCGCTTCAAGCCAGGCCAGTGTACTGGCAATGGCGGTGGAATCCGGGCCATCCTGGATGCGGCTGGCGATTTTTTCCGGCACCACGTTGCGCAGATCGGTGCGTGACGTGGCATAAATCTGCTCGGGTGTGCCGAAGCGACCCAGCAATTCGCGAATCCCCTGGCCACCAAGCCCGGGGATCAGGCTGAGACCAATCCACAGCGCCGCCTCTTCAGGGGTTGTGCGATTGGTTGCGACACGCATCAGGGGGTGGTCACCACATCCAGTACATGGGCTGCCCGCTCGACTTGCACGATCAGTGCGTAAGAGACACGCTCGAAGGTGCGGAATACCATTAGCAGGCCGATGCGCTCGTCCGGCAACTTCAGCCCCTTGACCTCTTCGCCCTCCACCTTGCTGCCAACGCGCACTTGCACTTTGCCGTCTTCATCGCGCTTGATGCTGCCATCTTCGTTGCGATCCAGGTTGACGTAGGCGACTTTGCGGGTATCAGGAGCATCCTTGCTGGGTGGCAAGGTTTTGCCGAACTCGTAAATTGCCAGCACGTGTCCCTCTTCTATACCATCGTCGCTACCGCGGTTGATGGTCACGATGCTGTTGGGGCCCAGTTCGGCAACGCCGGAGTAGGCCGAGATGATGCGTCCTTTGATGGCGTCTTCAGGCGCGTGTGGCACGAACCCGTTCATCAGGATTTCAGGAGACTTCACCAGTTTGTCATCGGTATAGATGTCAGTGACGGCGCGTCTGATCTCGATGGTGGCGGGCTCGCCGTAGTGGGTGACCCGCGCTTCGCCCAGATAGATGGCTTCAGTGCCCAGTTGTTCTTGGGTATCCGGGTCGATCAGCGGTTTACCGGGACGGTACAATTGCCAATTCAGACCGTTACCTTCCTCGATCTTGTCTGCATAGACGTTGATGCCCGGCCCCAGAACCAGGTGTCCTTCCTGCGCTCCAATGATTTTGGGCGCATCGGTCAGGTCGCGCTCTTCAACCACCAGCGGTTGGCTCAGAAAAGGGCCGATCGTACTTGGGGCGATGGTCGGGATGGGTTGTTTTTCCAATGGCTCGACACGGGTGCCGGGTTCCAAGGTCACGGTTTCACGCAACAGGCGCAGCTCCGGTTTGCCGCTGCTGAGATCCAGAACGACCACGTCACCCGGGTAGATCCAGTGCGGATTCTTGATCTGCTGGCGGTTCATTTTCCATATTTGGGGCCAGCGCCAGGGATCTTTCAGGAACTTGCCGGAAATGCCCCACAAGGTATCGCCCTTGACTACGGTGTAGCGGTCGGGAGGATTGTCCTGCAACTGGATATCCTCTGCCCAGGCAAAGGATGCCGGGCAGCAAAGTAGCAGCAGCGCTATAATATGACGGTTCATGTGAGCCTCAAGCAGTCTTTGAAAAGTGAAGCGCTTGTCGCGAAGTTGGTTTAAATTTTGCATGTAATTCATTCAACAATCAAGCTTTTATGGCAATTTTAAGTATCCTTCACTATCCTGACGAGCGGTTGCACAAAATCGCACAGCCCGTGCTCGAAGTCGACGCGCATATCCGTCGACTGGTCGATGACATGGCCGAAACCATGTATGCCGCGCCTGGGATAGGCTTGGCGGCTACGCAGGTCAACGTCCACAAGCAGGTGGTTGTGATCGATACCTCCGAGGACAAGAATCGCCTGATGGCCTTTATCAACCCGCGCATCGTCGAGCGCGACGGCGTCCAGGATTACGAAGAAGGCTGTCTGTCGGTGCCGGGCATCTACGAAACCGTGCGGCGCGCGGAGCGGGTCAAGGTAGAGGCGCTGGATCGCGACGGCAACCCGTTTACGCTGGAGGCGGATGGATTGCTGGCGGTGTGTATCCAGCATGAGCTCGATCATCTGCAAGGCAAAGTGTTTGTGGAATACCTCTCGCAGCTCAAGCAGGGACGGATCAGGAACAAGCTGAAAAAACGCCTGCGGGAAACAATGTAATGAAGCTGATTTTTGCCGGTACACCGGAATTCGCCGTGCCGGCATTGGCCGCGTTGGTCGAGGCAGGGCATGAGATTGTCCTGGTGTTGACCCAGCCTGACCGCCCTTCCGGACGAGGCATGAAACTCAAGGCCAGCCAGGTCAAGGAGCTGGCGCTCAGGCACGGCATTCCTGTCTATCAGCCGGAAACGCTGAAAACCCCGGAAAGCCAGGCGCCGGTTGCTGCCGTGAATGCCGATGTCATGATCGTTGCTGCATATGGCCTGATTCTGCCGCAGGCGGTGCTGGATATGCCGCGGCAAGGCTGCCTTAATATCCACGCCTCGCTGTTGCCGCGCTGGCGCGGAGCGGCGCCCATTCAGCGCGCCATTCAAGCCGGGGATGCCGAAACCGGAGTCACTATCATGCAGGTCGTGCTGGCGCTGGATGCCGGGGCGATGCTGAAAAAAGGCACGATCCCCATTGCCGAAACCGACACGGCGCAAACGCTGCACGACGCGCTTGCTGCCTTGGGTGGCAAGCTGATGGTGGAAACGCTCGATGAACTGGATCAACGGGTGCCGCAGCCGCAGGATGAGGCGCTGGTGACCTATGCCGAAAAGCTGCGCAAGGATGAGGCTCTACTGGACTGGGGGCAGGCTGCGGTGCGATTGTCTCGCCAGGTACGGGCTTTCAACCCATTTCCCGTGGCGCAGGCGGTGATGGGTGAGGAGCCTTGGAAAGTCTGGTTTGCGCGGGCACTGCCGGGTCATGGGGTGCCCGGTGAAATCGTTGGACTGCAGGGCGGGATCGATGTCGCCTGTGGCGAGGGCGTGCTGCGTATCGAAGAATTGCAAAAGCCTGGCGGCCGACGGCTGGCCTGGAAAGAGTTTCTCGCAGGAACGCCGTTGAAGGTCGGCGAGCGCTTCAGCACTTGAATTTTCATGGGCCGACACCATCTAACCGGTGTCAGTCTTCATTGAGAGGAAATCGCAACATGTTGGGTAACTGGTTGAAAACGTCGATCCTGATGGCCGGTATCGTGGTGCTGTTCGGCATGGTCGGGGCAGCGCTGGGTGGTGCGGGCGGCATGCTGATCGCATTGCTGATTGCCGGTGCCATGAACGTTTACGCCTACTGGTTCTCCGATACCGCCGTGCTCAAGATGTACAACGCGCAGCAGGTGGACGAGACTACGGCGCCCAAGTTCTACGGCATGATCCGCGAATTGTCGCAGAACGCAGGCCTGCCGATGCCCAAGGTGTACATCATCGACGAGGCCCAGCCCAACGCCTTTGCCACCGGTCGCGACCCGGAACACGCCGCCGTGGCGGCTACGACGGGCATCATGAATATCCTTTCGGAGCGCGAGTTGCGTGGGGTGATGGCACATGAGCTGGCGCACGTCAAACACCGCGACACGCTCATTTCCACCATTTCTGCCACGATTGCCGGTGCTATTTCGTCCATCGCCCAGTTCGGCATGCTGTTCGCCGGCGGCCACGACCGCGAGCGCAGCGTGCATCCGGCGGTGGCGATCCTGATCATGATCCTGGCGCCGATTGCCGCCATGCTGATCCAGATGGCGATTTCGCGCTCGCGTGAGTTCGAGGCCGATCGCGGCGGAGCCGAGATTTGTGGCGACCCTAGGGCACTGGCCGCTGCACTGGAGAAAATCCATAACTATGCACACCAGATTCCGCTCGAAACTGCCGAGCAGCATCCGGAAACAGCACAGATGATGATCATCAACCCGCTCTCGGCCGACGGCATCAAGGGGCTGTTCAGCACCCATCCTCAGACCGAAGAGCGCGTGGCGCGCCTGCTTGCCATGGCTGCCTGATATTTTGGATAAAAGCCAGCAGCTTGCCGCACAGGCCGTCGGTCAGGTTCTGGCTGGGCGCAACCTCACCCAGACGCTGGAAAGCGTCTGGAAGCAGTATCCCCAACTTTCCCCGCAACAGCGCGCCATCACGCAGGACTTGAGCTATGGCGCGTTGCGCCATCTTGGGCGGTTGCAGGCTTATCTCGCGCAACTGCTGAGCCGCAAGCTCGACGACGAACGTGTCCAGCACCTGCTGCTGGTCTCGCTTTACCAGCTGGAATACGGCAAGACCTCGCCTTACGCCGTGGTGGATCACGCGGTCAAGGCTGCCGGACATTTCAAGAAGCCGTGGGCGAAGGGGCTGGTTAACGCGGTATTGCGCAATTTTCTGCGTCGGCGCGAGGACCTGCAGTCAACTTTGGGGGACGATGAAGTCGCGCTCTATTCTTATCCGCAATGGTGGATCGCCAAGCTCAAGAGCCAGTACCCTGAGCGCTGGCAGGCCATGCTGGAGGCCGGTAATCAGCGGCCACCCATGACGCTGCGGGTCAATCGGCGCCACATGACGTCAACCGCCTATCAGGCAAAGCTTGCCGATGTCGGCATCGAGAGTCGTGTGCTGGGCGATTTTGCCGTGGTGCTGGAGCAGCCTCTGCCAGTGGAAAAGCTGCCGGGTTTTGCCGACGGCGTGGTGTCGGTGCAGGATTACGGTGCCCAGTTTGCTGCACTACTGCTGGATGTGCGGGATGGCATGCGTGTGCTGGACGCCTGTTGTGCGCCAGGAGGGAAAACCGGGCATATCCTTGAGTTGGCCGATGTGGCGATGACCGCCGTGGACAGCGATGCCGACCGGATCGCCCGCACACGCAGTAATCTGGGGCGGCTTGGGCTGAACGCAGAACTCGTCATCGGCGATGCTGCCAACCCTTTCGGCTGGTGGGATGGCCAGGAGAAATTCGACCGTATTCTGGCGGACGTACCGTGTAGTGCCTCAGGCATCGTGAGGCGTCATGTCGACATCAAATGGTTGCGCCGCGAGCAGGATCTGCGCCTGTTTGCTACCCAGCAGGCGGCCATTTTGCGCGGGCTGTGGCCTGCCCTGGCAATAGGTGGTAAATTGCTGTACGCGACCTGTTCCGTATTTGTTGAAGAAAATCAATGCCAAATAGACAGTTTTCTGCAGGAGCAGGCGAATGCGCGGCAGTTGCCATTGGGGGTGGTGGAAAATGGGCAGCTGCTTCCCTGTACCGAACATGACGGGTTCTTTTATGCACTATTGGAAAAGGTGTAACTGGTTTGCGCAATGGATGCTGTGTTTATGTTTGTGGTGCGCGGGCAGTGCTTCTGCCGGTGGGATAGAAGTCAAAAATGCAGAACTTGTTGCCACGGGCGATGCTTACCAGTTGAGCGCTGATTTTGGTATTGATGTCAGCGCTGAAGTCGAAGAGGCGCTGAACAAGGGGGTCCCACTCAATTTTCTGATCGAATTCCAGCTGGTAGCCCCGCGCCGATACTGGTTCGATGACGAAATCACCTCTGCTTCCCAGCGCATTCGGCTTTCCTATCATGCGCTTTCGCGCCAGTATCTGATCAACCAGTCCGAGCACCAGAAATCGTTTGCCACCTTGCCTGAGGCGCTGGAAGAGCTTTCCAGGGTGCGTGACTGGATCGTGCTGGAAAAATCCCAGGTCGCCAAAGGAGAGAACTATCAGGCCATGTTGCGGTTGCGGCTGGATCATACGCGCCTGCCCAAGGCGCTGCAGGTCGAAGCATTGGGTTCCGAGAAGTGGAATCTGGTCTCTGAACGCTATCGCTGGACACCTGCTTTTTAAATGAAATACATCGTATTCATTTCTGCCGCCCTCGGGGCGGTGCTGCTGTACCTGCTCTCGCATGCCAGTGCCAACACGGCCATTTCCGGCCAGAACTACACCGTGCTGCTCGGCCTCAACATCGCGCTCGCGGTGTTTCTCACCATTCTGATCGGCATGCAGTTGTGGAAGCTCTACAGGCAGATGCGGGCGAAAGTGGTCGGCAGCCGCCTCACCCTGCGCCTGCTCGGTGCGTTTGCCCTGATGGCCCTGATTCCGGGGGTGATCGTGTATGCCGTTTCCGTCAATTTTCTGACCCGTGCGATCGAGTCCTGGTTCAACGTCAAGGTCGAAGCGGCGCTGGATGGTGGCTTGCGTCTGGGGCAGAGCACGCTCGACATCATGCTGGCAGACCTGGAGGAGAAGGGCGAGAGTATGGCGCTGACGCTGGCATTCCAGGCCAGCGGGTCGAGCCTTGGCCAGCTGAATGATCTGCGCGAGAAAAGCGGGGTGCAGGATGCGGTGCTGTTGAACCAGCAGGGCCGGATACTGGCTATTTCCAGCCGTGATGCCAGCAGCTTTCTACCGGAACTGCCCAGCCTGACCCAGCTACGCCAGGCACGCCAGCGCGTCTACGGCAAGATTGAGCCGATCCCGGGGAAAGGCCTGTATCTGCGCGTGCTATCGCCAGTGAATAGCACGGATCTGCGCGGTGAGACACGCATCCTGCAATTGCTGCAACCGGTACCCAAAACACTTTCCGGGACTGCGGAAGCCGTGCAGGAGGTGTATCAGGACTATCAGGAGCTTTCCTACAGCCGTGGTGCGCTGAAGGATGTCTTCGCGTTGACGCTGACGCTCGTATTGATGCTGGCCATGCTTTCCGCCGTGGCGTTTGCGTTCGTGTTGAGCCGTCGCCTGTCTGCCCCCATCGGTCTGCTGGCAGAGGGCACGCGGGCGATTGCCGGTGGTGATTACGGTAAACTGTTGCCCGCGCACGACAAGGACGAGCTGGGCATCCTGATGCAGTCCTTCAACATCATGAGCACCCGCCTGTCCGAGGCCACTCAGGCCGCAGAACGCAACCGGGCAAGGGTGGAGGCGGCGCGCGGCCGGCTGGCCACCATCCTGTCGCACCTTTCCTCCGGAGTGATTGCGCTGGATGAGCAGTTCTATTTGCGCACTTTCAACCCGGCGGCGGGGCAGATATTGCACGTCGATCTGGAGCCTTTGCTGGGGCAACCGTTGCACGACCTTGAGACCACAGCCCCTGCGCTTGCAGCACTGGCGCAGGCAGTGCTCAAACAGTTTGGCGCAGGAGATACAGCCGAGTGGCAGCAGCAACTGGAAATCGGCGGCGTGCAAGTGTTGCTGGTGCGTGGCACCCGTTTGCCCAAGGGCGCCGATAGCGGCTATGTGGTAGTGTTCGACGATGTCACCACGCTGCTGCAGGCCCAGCGTGATGCGGCCTGGGGCGAGGTGGCGCGGCGCCTGGCGCATGAGATCAAAAATCCGCTGACCCCCATCATGTTGTCGGCGGAGCGGCTGGAGCACAAGCTGGCCTCACGGCTGAACGACAATGATGCCGAGATGCTGCGGCGCGCCACCCACACCATCGTCAGCCAGGTCGGGGCGATGAAGAGCATGGTGGATGAGTTCAGCGAGTACGCCCGGGCACCTTCGCTTAATCTGGCTGCGGTCAACCTTCCGGCGTTGGTGCAAGATGTCCTGGCTTTGTATGAGTCGCATGGCATGCGTATCGAGGCGGAATCCGGGAAAGAAATTCCGCTGGTGATGGGCGACGCCACCATGTTGCGCCAGGTGCTGCACAATCTGTTGAAAAATGCGCAGGATGCGCTGGATTGTCATCCCGACCCTTTGATCCGGGTGAAAATCTCGCCTGAACATGGTATGGTGAAACTCGGTATTTTCGATAATGGCGCAGGGTTTCCCCCCGAGATGCTCGCACGCGTTTTTGAGCCCTACGTTACAACCAAGCGGCATGGGACCGGTCTCGGTCTAGCCATCGTGAAGAAAATCGTGGAAGAACACAAAGGCAGTATCAGAATTGAAAATCAGCTCCAAGGCGGCGCATGTGTTGAATTGCTGCTGCCGGCGGCAGGGAGCAAGGCATGAAGGCGCGGCACGTGCTGGTGG